>JAEZDX010000554.1 GCA_023417975.1 Bacillota bacterium | reverse complement strand
GCACTAATATGGACATATCCTGACTTTCATAAATCCTCAAAATATCCTTGATAGGGATTTTCATTTTCCGCAGTATCAAAATCTGCTTTAACCGATTGATGTTTTGGCTGTCATAAAAGCGGAATTTTTCAAAAGCCGGACGCTCACTTTGCAGTAAACCTACCTGCTCATAATATCTCAATGTTCTTGATGATATAGAGAATTTCTCAGTGACTTCGGTTATTTTCATTAAATCCATATCCAATATCCTCCGTTTTTTCTTGATTTTTATTATATCACTTGACCTAACGTCAAAGTCAATGCTCTGATAAGGCCTAAACGGATATCATTATTAAATTGAATATAAAGGATTTAATTCCATACATTTAATTAAGACTGCTTAACCGGATTTTATCAACGTAAATAGATTTAACATCAGTATTTTTTAAATAGTTAAGAATCTGGTCCTTAGATCCTGAAATACAGTATTTTTTTGTAGTAAGCACAGAAATTTTCTCTGCATCCTTCAAACAGTTTTGAAGAGTCTCCTTAGGATAATTAAACATCCTGCCGTCACTACTTAATCCAAAATCCTTCCATATATACTCAGTATTTATTAATTCTTTAAGATTAGAAATATATACTTTTTTCAGTTCTTCTTCCGTCATGCCTGTTCGGTCATCAGTATCCTTATAAATACAATTTAATTTCATGCTGATTCCGCCCTGAAATCCTGAATCAGGCTGATTTACTTGAAACCATTCCAAGGTTATATCTCCCTTGCGAATATCCGCTACAGGCCTTGAACTAACTTCTCCAATGGAAAGATATATAACAGCTGATTCCGGCAGTTTTTCCATTTCTTGCTTTACCTTCAATGAGTCTTCCATATCAAATCTATTTGCTAACTTCATAACCATATTATTTATATCTTCTATTACCTTACAATTTCCCATGAACATCTCAACTTTCACATTTGGCCTGCCTATCCTGACAGGTCCTGTATGATCTATTACCTGCATATCCAGCATATACTTAGAGAACCCTTTACTTTCTATTTGAAGACTAGCCACCTCATTATATGGATACATAACCTCAAAATATGCCCTAAGACTGGAAAACACCTTTTGTTCCGGTTCTTTATTAAGCTTTTCAGGATTTGTATAAGACATATTCATTAATGGGCTGATCATCAGAAATATTGCAGCGAGGACACCTAGAATAGCAAACGTTGTACGAAATACTATTTTTCTTATCTTCTTATTGATAATTTTCTCAATATCAGCTGCCATATCCCTATTTTCCGGCAGCTCATCCATCAAAGTCTGCAGCTCCTTATCCAAATCTTCTTCAGTCATATTGTCATTGTCTTTCATCATTCATCCTCCTTTAATATATCAATAAGTTTCATTTTTGCCCTTGATCTAAGCTTTCTGACATAAGCCTGAGTAATTCCGTGTGTAAATGCCATTTCAGCATCTGTAAGTTCAAAATATATACTTTCAATGAGAATATCTTTCTGAATACCGGGCAATTTCTGAATTGAATTAAATAACCTAAGCTTTTCTTCCTTTTTTAATATATCCGATATAATTATATCCGGAGGTGACAGCATATTTTGTTCATCATAAGCTGTATCTCCATTTAACACTTCTCTTTTTCGTTTTCTGCATACATTAAGAAATTCATGCTTTAAAACAATAATAAGCCAGGTTTTTATACTTCCGGTGCTTTTATAACTTAAAAAAGCCTTTACAAAGGTTTCCTGCAGGAGGTCTTCAGCATCCTGTACGTTATGTGTCAACGATAACGCGTACAAGTATAGCGGTTTGAAATATAGCTGATATATTTTCTTCCATTCATCTTGTTCCATCCTCGGCCCCCTTTCGTATAAATAACACTTTACTCCTTACTTTGTGACACCTCTTGTTTTAAAACCATATCATAAATGAAAATTCCCACAAACTTATAAGCCCGAGGGAATTTTGATGAATTCAATGTGCATTAATCACTTATCCTTTATTTAATACATAACTTTTCATAAGATCGCCAATAATAAACCATCAATAATGACAAAAGCATTATTCACAAATAATTATTTCTACCATCAGCATAGTATGTCCACTATCTTTCAAAATCATATTTGTAGATTACACTATAATTATACTATTTAAGATCATCTAGCAAATAATCTATTTTTGAATATTGTTTAGATAAATTACTATTATGATTTTATTTCGCTTCTTCTTCCCGATGTTCTTCCATGCCAGCTTTGACCAAGTATATGCTTCCTTCATTATTACTATACTCAGGAAGCACCTTGTGGATATGGTTTCAGCCCTTACAGTGTCTATATTCAATTCAGTACGTTAATGTTATAATAATAATTATATAAATTTAAAAATATAAGCTGTATTATAGAGGAATGGTAATTATGAGTGAAGGATTTAAGCGTATTACACCTAAGGAAGCTCTGGGAAAAGTTAATGAAGAACTTGGTGCTTCACATAGGGGCAAGCTAAAGATATTCATTGGATATGCTCCCGGTGTAGGTAAAACCTACACAATGTTGAACGAGGCAAACCGCCGCCTTAGAAGAAATCAAGATATAGTTATCGGTTATCTTGAAAGTCATGGTCGTAAGGAGACAGAGGAACAAATTGGCAATTTGGAAATTGTACCGAGAAAGACTGTTGAATACAATGGTGTTACTTTAGAGGAAATGGATACTGATGCTATTATCCGCCGACGCCCGGAAGCAGTCATTATTGATGAATTAGCCCATACAAATGTTCCCGGCTCAAAGTATAAGAAGCGATATGAAGATTCGGATGAGATCTTAAATCATGGTATTGATGTTATTTCAACGTTAAACATACAACATTTGGAAAGCCTTAATGATATTATAAAGCAAATTACAGGTATAAAAATCAATGAAACGCTTCCTGACAGAATAGTAGAAAATGCAGATGAAGTTGTAGTTGTAGACCTCACTCCTACCGCTCTCCAAAACCGCCTTAAGGCCGGCAGAGTTTATAAGGAAGATAATATAGACAGAGCTCTTAAGAACTTTTTCAGAAGAGGAAATCTTAATGCTCTGAGAGAGCTTGCTTTGAGACACACTGCGGAAGAGGTCGATGAAGAACTGGAGGAATACATGAAGGAACATGGCATTAAGGAAAATTGGTATACTGTTGAAAGAGTAATGGTATGCATTAGCCCAAGTCCTACTGCCAAAAAGTTAATCCGCCGCGGTGCAAAGATTGCAAAGAAATATAAGTGCGAATGGCTTGTTGTCTCAGTAAATTGCACACATAGATTTGCTCCAAAATATACCGATAAGGATAGAGAATCACTGGAGAGCCATGAGAAGCTGGCAGCTCAGTTAGGTGCGGAAATAATAGTACTTACAGGGAAGAGTGTATCACAAGAATTATCCAAATTTGCTATGTCCAGGCACATAACTCAGATTGTAATAGGTCATAGTAATAGGACAAAGCTGGAGACCATCGTCCGGGGCTCCACTGTTAATAAACTGCTTAAAAAAACAAAAGATATAGAAGTTCACGTTATACCAAATGAATATTAAAAAGAAAGGGTGCTCCTGAAATCAAACTACGTCAGAAGCATCCTTTTTATATAATTGAATAAACCGTCCTCATTAAACTATATCATCATCATTTAATTGCAAAGGCATGGTAGCCACAACGATATGCTTGTGTTTCATAAGTTCCCTTTCAATAAACATTCGTGAATGATTATGCAGCAGATTGTGCCACCATTTTTTCACTGCAAACTGAGGTAATATTACAGCTACGATATCTCCCTTCTTGCAGTCATATTCGGCGGATTGAATAAACTCTAATAGCGGTTCCACTACCTTTCTATATGGAGAATATTTCACAACCAAGGGAATATCCGTATTCATTAATGAATATTTTTCTTTAATCTTTTCTGCATACGCTTCATCTATGCAAACAGTAAAGGCAGTAATATCATCGGATATATTTTTTGCAAATCTTAATGCCCTAATACTGGCTCTATTCAGACTTTCAATAGGCACTATTACTCTCGTTTTGTAACTATTATGGAATATATCCGTTTTCGATAATTCTTCCGGTTCCACTCTCAATTGTTTGGAAATGGATACATAGTGACTCTTTATCTTAAGCATTAATACAATCAGAGTTGGAATTACTATAATAACAATCCACGCACCGTGTTTAAACTTTGTCACGGCTATTATGATAACAACAACGGCTGTAACAAATGCTCCCAATCCATTAACAAAAGCCTTATAATGCCAATGTTTGCCCTTGACTCTGAACCATCTTACAAACATACCGGATTGTGAAAGCGTAAAGGAAACAAAAACTCCAATTGCATACAATGGTATTAATGCACTGGTGTTACCTTTAAAAACAATAATTAAAAATGCTGCAACTAATGAAAGAACTATTATTCCATTTGAGTAACTGAGCCTGTCTCCTCTCATGCTTAATTGCCTTGGAGCAAAGCCGTCTCGTGCCATGATTGAGATAAGCAGCGGAAAGTCTGAAAAGGCGGTGTTGGCGGCCATTGCCAAGATAACTGTTGTTGCAATCTGTGTATAATAATACATGATACCATTACCGAAAATTTCAGAGGCAATCTGTGACAAAACAGTTTTGTCGTGCTGCGGGACTACATGATATAAATTTGCCAATAACGACGTTCCTCCAAACATTATCAGCACAAAAAATGACAATAATACCAGTACATGCTTTGCATGTTTTACTGCTGGTTCTTTAAAGTTTGGAATGGCATTGCTAACAGCTTCAACCCCTGTTAAAGCTGCACAGCCATTTGAAAAAGCACTTAATATCAAAATCACACTTAAATTATCAACGGACCCAGAACTTATAGCAGGCTCTGTAGGATGATAGCCTGTCTTAATCTTAATTAATCCGGCAACCAGCATAGAAAGTATTGCAAATACGAAAGCATAAGCCGGTATACTGAACATCCTCGAAGCCTCCTTAATTCCTCTGAGGTTTCCAAGCATTATAAAAAACAATATAACAAGACAAATAATTACTCTAAAGTCATACAATCCGGGTATTGCTGATGTGATAGCAGCTGTTCCTGAAGATATACTCACTGCCACAGTTAATATATAATCAACTGCTAATGCTGCACCTGCAGTAACTCCGGCAAGCTTTCCCAAATTATCGGAGGCAACGATATATGAACCACCACCGCTGGGATAGCTTTGAATTGTTTGTCTATAGGAGAAAGTAAGAACTACCAAAAGAAGAATGATAGCTGTTGATATAAAGGACAGATATTTATATGACATTAATCCTATGGCGGGCACTAATACAAGCAGTATTTCTTCACTGGCATACGCAACGGAAGAAACAGCATCGCTGGCCAATATAGGAAGCCCCCATAAAACACCATACTTCTGTCCATGAATATCCTCATTTTTTAGTGGACGGCCTATAAGAAATCTTTTAATTTTATTGAGCATATAATCACCCTACCATTTATTTTTAAATCACTACTTATCATGTTAATGATTATATTTAAATTTCAATATAATGGAAAGCATTCAAATTTGCTCATTTAGAAATTCTTGCTACCTTGAAAAACTATATCAGCAAACTATCTCCTTTCTGCATAGTTTGTCCTAGAT
>JAEZDX010000552.1 GCA_023417975.1 Bacillota bacterium | reverse complement strand
GTCCCAAAATCATAACATTCAATTGGGGAACAGTTCTAGATATTAATCCTAAGGTTATATCTGTTATAAGAATTATCAATACTATAGGTATTGCTATTTTCAACCCGATTACAAAATAATTAATAATTGCATTCATCAATACATTTAAACTTCCTAATGTAATGATGGACTTTCCGAGTGCAACATTAGTGAAGCTCTGAACTAAGGACTTTATCAATACGTGGTGTCCGTCCACCATAAGAAATACTAAAAAACTGATCCAATACAATAACCTATCAAGTAATGTGCTGTTACTGTTAGAGTTGGGATCAAACATATTTATCATAGCCAATCCCATCTGAATATCCATCATCTGTCCTGCCAGTCGTATTATGTCAAAACATATATTCGTTATATATCCTAAAACAAGACCTGTAATAACCTCATTTACAGCGATAACCATCAATTGAAGATTGTTATTCACCGAATCCAAATTCGAAGTGCTTACTACTGGTGCAATAACTAATGCCAATATTCCTGCAATAAAAATCTTCATAACATTTGGTGTTCCTTTAGGGAAGAAGATAGGCACCGCTGCGCAGAATGTTACAAGTCTTAGAAATACCATTAATACTGCCAAGAAGTATACTGTGTTTATCAACTGTTATCCTCCCGTTTTATCCGGATATATTAGAGATAAGCTCAAATATCCTTGCGGTAAAATCAACCAGCTTATGCAGCATCCAGCTTCCGGTGAGGATTCCTATTAAAGCCACTGCTATAAGCTTTGGTACAAAAGTAAGGGTCTGTTCTTGAATCTGAGTTGTAGCTTGGAATATACTTATCAGAAGTCCTATTACCAGTCCAACTACAAGTATGGGTGCAGCTACTGTTAAACCTGTAGTAATGGCATCTTTTACGATGCCCATCAACATATTTTCGCTCATATTTAATCACCTCACGAAAAACTAGTTATCAGTGCTTTAATAAGAAGATGCCAGCCATCCACCATTACAAACAGTAAAAGCTTAAACGGCAGTGATACCATAACCGGCGGAAGCATAAACATACCCATTGACATCAATACACTTGCCACCACTATATCGATGAGCAAGAACGGTAAATATAAAAGGAATCCTATTTGGAAAGCTGTTTTTAATTCGCTTATTGCAAATGCCGGAATTACAACATATAGCGGAACATTATCCTTTGTAATTTCACCTTGTACATTTGCTATATCCACGAAAAGCTTTAAATCTTTTTGTCGTGTCTGTTTAAGCATGAACTCTCTTATAGGTTTTGAACCTTCTTCCATAGCCTGCTGTTGAGTTATTTTATTGTCTAAATATGGTTTTATAGCATTCTCGTTAATTTTATTGTAAGTAGGGGCCATTATAAAAATAGTTAGAAATATAGCAAGTCCGATTAGAATCTGGTTTGGAATGGATTGCTGAGCTCCTAAAGCACTCTTTAAAAAGGAAAATGTAACTATTATTCTCGTAAAGCTTGTCATCATAATAATTATTGATGGCAGCAGTGTGAGTATTGTCAGCAAAATTAATAGCTTTATATCATTAACATAATCCTTCGGAGAGTTAGATCCGTCCACAGATATATTTATATTTGGAACGGGAATGTTATCAGGAGCTGCTAATACCGTTGTTGATATTGCAAACAACAAAACAATTAAAGTAGTCAGAAGTATTAGTATTTTCACACGCCTCTTCATTAAGATTCTTTCCTTTTTATGCTTATTTTTTTGTACATGTCCTTTATACTTGCAAATTGGGGTATTGTCTTTTGCGACGAAACTTCTTTAAGTTCCTCTTCATCCAATTCTTTTAAAATCTCAATCTTACCGTTTGTGGATGCAATAACATAACCCTTATCCCCCATCTGCACTACCAATAGATTGTTTTCTTTCGAAAGAGATGTTCTTTCATGTATTTTTATAAATCTTCCATTTTGAATACCTTGCAGCTTAGAGCCCCCTACCTTTAGAGACAGGTATATTAAAAATAGAATAAATGGAAGAAAAATTGCTATTTCAAATATCATACTCCAAAAGCTTTTATCCATAGTCACCTTCCTTACTGTACTAAGAAGTCATTGTAATATACATGTGTCAATTTTCCGTTGTCAAGTACGGAATTGATTTTTGTAACAATCTCATCCTTCAAGTCCTCAGCACCTTTAGATGTCATATCTGCTGCTTTTTTTGTTCTCATTACACTTATTACGCTATCCTTAACAATGGCTGCCTTTTCTTCAAGCTCCTTTGGCATTTTTTTATTTGTTTTTGCATATGCCACTACAAGCTTTATCTTCAAATATCTTTTACTATCTGTGTCCGATAGATTTACTAAGAACTCTCCGGCATCATAAAATGCCTCTTCAACGTGTTCAACTGTCTTAACCTCAGTAGTTGCTGCTTTTGGTGAAGATTTTGACGCAAAGTAGAAGCCTCCGAAGGCTGCTCCTCCTATAAGTATCAACATCAACACTACAAATATTAATATTTTAATAAAATTACCACTGGACTTTGTTTTTACTACCTCACTCATTGTGCCTCCTCCTTTTCCTTGGTAACTATAAGTATATTTACTCTCCTGTTCATAGCCATATGTTCCGCACTGTCATTAGCCGCCACCGGCCTGTATTCACCATAGCCATGGGCTGAAAATCTGGTGGGCTCAAGCTTTTTTATGTCTACAAAATATTTCAAAACACTTATAGCTCTTGCAGATGATAATTCCCAATTACTCGGAAACTTACTTGAACTCATGGGCCTATTATCCGTATGTCCTTCGATAATAATCTCATTATTAAAGGATCCTATAAGAGAACTTATCTTTTCAAGCACAGATTTACTGTCGTCCTTTATGTCGGCTATACCGGATTCAAATAAAATGTTATCTCGTAATTGAATTATTATTCCTCTGCTATCTTCCTTGATTGACACTATACTTTCTAGATTGTTTTTTTCGATAAATTCTTTTACAGTCTTATACATTAAAGAATCCTTATCCCCATTATCCTCAGGGGCAGGTGGCTTATCTTTAATATTGTCTACAACCGGCACATTGCCGTTATTTAAGTTCAGATCTAAAATCGAACTGCTCTCTCTCCCTGTCAGCACACTCTGTAGAGC
>JAEZDX010000479.1 GCA_023417975.1 Bacillota bacterium | reverse complement strand
TCTTAGTGAGCCGTGTTCCATACGGCAGTCTGAAATTTCACCATATTCAAGTATGGATTTAAGCGTCCTTAAAAAGGCAACTGCCTCTGCAGGAGATCGCAGATCGGGTTCAGACACTATTTCTATAAGAGGTACTCCAACTCTGTTATAATCTATGAGAGAATAGGGATCGTGCTCTAAGTGTACTAGCTTACCTGCATCCTCTTCTATATGAATTCTATTGATTCTTACTTTGACTTGCTTTCCCTCGCATTCAAATTCCACAAAGCCTTCCCCACATATAGGAAGATCAAATTGTGAAATTTGATAAGCCTTTGGAAGGTCAGGGTAGAAGTAATTCTTCCTGTCAAATTTGTTAACTTGATTAATTTTGCAGTTCAATGCAGAACCGGCCTTTATAGCCAATTTAACAACTTCTTCATTAAGAACGGGAAGAGTTCCCGGCAAGCCCATGCAAACAGGACAAGTATGCGCATTGGGCTCTGCACCGAATTCTGTTGAACAGCTGCAGAATATTTTAGATTTAGTATTTAATTCAGCGTGTATTTCAAGACCTATAATGGTTTCGTAACTCATTTCTTACGGTTGGGCGAGCCAACCTTCCTCCTTCCACTTAGTAAATTTAAAATGCTAGTCTTTCCTCAAGGGCTTTTGCCGCCATAAATATCTTCTTTTCACCAAGCTGCGGACCTATAAGCTGGAGTCCTATTGGTAAGCCCGACTTGCTTAATCCGCAAGGAAGGGAAATGGCAGGTAGTCCCGTAAGATTTATGTTAATTGTATAAATGTCTGATAAGTACATTTCTGCAGGATCACTTTTCTTTTCTCCTATTTCGAAAGGAAGTGTAGGAGATACAGGACCTAGAATTAAATCATATTTGCCCAAAGTACTGTAGAATTCTTCCTTAAGATTCATTCTGAATTTTTGTGCTTTATTATAGTATGCATCGTAATATCCGGAAGAAAGTGCATAAGTGCCTATCATTATTCTTCTTTTAACTTCATCTCCAAAGCCTTCGCTTCTGCTTTTTTCAATAAGTTCATCAATACCGTCAAAATCACTGCTTCTATAGCCATATCTTATGCCGTCATATCTGGACAGATTTGAACTGGCTTCTGCAGAGGATATTATATAATAAGCTCCTAAGCCTTCGCAGGCAAGAGGCATATCTATCTCTTCAATATGTGCACCCATACTCTCAAGTAAACTGATACTGCTTTTTATGGACTCAGAGATTATAGGATCTAAGCCTTCGGTAAAGAATTGTCTTGGAAGTGCAACCTTTAATCCCTTTACACCTTCTTGTAAGCTTGAAGTATATTGACCTTTATTTGGTGAATATATACTTGTGCTGTCCATTTTATCCAAGCCTTCAATTGCCTCAAGTAAAAGTGCATTGTCGCGAACATTCCTTGAAAAAGGACCAATCTGATCAAGAGACGATCCAAAGGCTATTAAGCCGTACCTTGAAACTAATCCATAAGAAGGTTTTAGACCTACCACTCCGCAAAACGCAGCAGGCTGTCTTATGGAACCTCCGGTATCTGAACCTAAGGACAAAGGAACCATACCGGCAGCTACTGCAGCTGCTGAGCCGCCGGAAGAACCACCGGGCACTCTTTTCGTGTCTACAGGATTGCGTGTTAGTTTAAAGGCTGAATTCTCTGTTGAAGACCCCATGGCAAACTCATCCATATTTGTTTTGCCAACTATAATGGCATCCTCTTGAAGCAGCTTATTTACTACTGTAGCATCATAGGGTGGAATAAAATCTTCTAGTATTTTGGAAGCACAGGTTGTTTTCAAACCTTTGGTACATATATTATCCTTTATGGCTATAGGTACACCGGCCAACTTTCCTGTAGGCTTGCCTTCCCGAATCTTTTTTTCAATATTGGCTGCTTTACTTAGTGCATCTTCTTCACATAAGGTTAAGAAGGCTCCAATTTTATCGTCTGTAGAATGAATTTTTTTATAGCATTCTTTTACTATTTCTACCGGAGAAAAGTCTCCGTGTTTAATTCCTTTAACTATTTCTTCTGCACTCATTAATTCGTACTTCATAGTGTGCCTCCTTATTCAATAATCTTTGGTACCTGAATATAGGTATCTTTCATGGACTTAACATTACTAAAGAGGCTGTCTTTATCTGCAAATTCCTTGCTTTCATCTGAACGCGTAACTGAAACCGCATCGCTGCTTACCGCATGTAAATCTACATCATTCAAAGAAAGTTTATTCATTGAGTTGAAATAATCTGATATTTTTTCAAATTCATCAGCAAATTTAGACGCTTCCTCTTCATTGAACTTTAACTTTGCCAAACGTGCAATTTTATTTACCTCATCAACAGTAATTTTCATAAAACCAGCTCCTGTTCTAGTTGAAATTCTTATATTCATACCGAACCCCCCAAATAAAACGGCATAATTATTCTATATAAAAGCCCCCTTAATTATTATGGTTCCAATCTTTTCATGTCTCTAGGAAGTAATGTAGCTTCTCTTATGTTTTGCAGATCAAGGATTTTCATAGTCAATCTTTCAAGTCCTATGGCAAAGCCTCCATGCGGCGGCATTCCATATTTAAAACTATCTAGATAGAAACTGAAGTCTTCAGGTACAAGTCCGAATTTAATAATATTATCTTTTAACATTTCATAATCATGAATTCTTTGACCGCCAGTGGTGATTTCCAGACCTTTATATATTAAGTCAAAGCTTTTAGTCATGCCTGCGCAGTTTTCATCCGGCATTGTATACATCGGTCGTTTGGCTATAGGATATTTAGTTAAAAAAACAAAATCACAGTTGTATTTTTCTTTTACATACTTGCTGAATAGAACTTCACCCTCTGCATCTATATTTCCTACAGGAGATCTTTTGCCAAATTCCTCAAGAAGTATGTCTTGAGCTTCGCTTAGAGGTATTCTCGGGATATCAAGTGAATCAGGCAATTCAATATCATGCATTTTTAATTCCTTTGCACAAGACTCCTTAAGGTACTTAAACAAGTAATTCAAAAAGTCTTCCTCTAACTTCATGAGATCAAACTCATCTTTAATAAAGCCCATTTCAACGTCTAAGCTTACATACTCATTTAAATGTCTCCAAGTATTATGAAGCTCTGCACGATAAGCATGACCTATTTCATATACTCTTTCAAAGCCTGCACCAACCATCAGCTGTTTATAAAACTGAGGACTTTGTGCAAGAAAGGCTCTCTTGTCAAAGTAATGTACGGTAAACATTTCCGAACCGCCTTCGGTACTGGAGGAAATTATCTTTGGAGTATGAATTTCACTAAACATTTGATCCCTTAAATACGCTCTGAAGGCAGTTACTATTTCTTCTTGAATTTTAAATACCGCTCTTGTTTTCGGAATTCTCAGGCTTATGCTTCTGTTATCAAGCTGAGATTCCAGTGAAGTTTTGAGTTTATATCCGTTTACCTCAAAAGGCAGCATTTCATAATAGGTTTTTCCCTCGATTGTAAATATAGGATTTTGTATTTCTATTCCTCCGGGAGCCTTTTCATTTGATACTACCGAACCTGTTACCGTTACACTGTTTTCAAGCTTAAGATCAGCTTTTTTTAGGTCTTCAATTACAATTTGAACTAAACCGCTTTTATCCCTTAAGGTTATAAAAGTAATCTTACCCAAATCGTTAATTTTATGAACCCAGCCTTTTAGAGCTACTTCTTTTCCAATATAATCTGTCAACTGACTTATGAAAATTCTTTCCATTTTTGCTTTCCTCCATATTAAATAATTCGTGTCAAAAATAAAAATCCCGTCCCTATACTATAAAGTATAGGGACGGGATATAATCTCGCGGTACCACCCTAGTTAGCTTATACAAAGCTCACTCAAATTCGGTACAGATATATTTTATATAATACAAATAATCGATACCTATTCCATTTAACGGTGGACTACCGGCCAAGCCTACTTTAAATAAATATTTCGGGTGACTGCTCGAAAGTGTTCTTCCATACCAGTTTCATACAGAGCTTCCACCACCCTCTGTTCGCTGTAAATTCACTTGGAATGTACTCTCTTTGTCAATGCATTTTAATAGCTACAAATTAACTTTGAATTCATTATAGTATGTTTAAATATAATTTGCAATAGTATTTTTAAAATAATTTTACAACAATATTTATGAAATCAATGATAAACAGGTCGATACTAATCAATCTATCAACATTTACGTGAGTTTGATGTAAAACTGTCAAAAGCTATTTTTGCTCACAAAATGTGAATAGTGGAGTGATGATCATTTTTATATTTTATATCTATACTAAACTCCATAAATATAATAAAATAAATATTAAAGATAAAAAGCAGGGCAGAGTATTATTCAAAAATCAATAGACATTAATATGAATAAGGAGCGAAGAAGTTTCTGCCAATGAAAAACGAAAGAGGTAATACAGATGAGGCATGTTTTTATTATTAATCCTCAGGCCGGTAAGGGACATACTTTGAGTCATATTTCAAGAATAGAAGAAATCTGTAAAGCTAAAGGGATAGATCCTATCATTGAAATTACAAAAGCTCCCGGACATGCCACTGAAATTGCAAAACAGTATTCAGCAGAGGAAGGTATCAGAATATATTCTGTAGGCGGAGACGGAACTCTAAATGAAGTTGTAAACGGTATTGCCGGCAGTAAGTGCTCTTTAGCCGTAATTCCAAGCGGAAGCGGAAATGACTTTATTCGAAGCATTTCGAAAAGTGCTTCCTGGGAGGAAGTACTTAAAAAGAGTATGGAAGCAGAAGCTGTGCCTGTGGATATAGGCAGATTTGATAACAATTTCTTTATAAATATATCATCTGCTGGATTGGATGCAGAGATAGTTTATAATTCCAGAAGGTTTAAAAAAAATCCTTTTATACCCTCGCGCTTTGCATATCTGCTTAGCATATTCGTAACAGTTTTCGGTTATAAGAGCAGGGATATGAAAATAATGCTGGATGATTCGGAAATTCATATGAAAACCTTGCTGGTAGCTATTGCTAACGGGAAGTTTTATGGTGGAGGAATGATGGTTGCACCAATTGCGGACATTTCCGATGGAACCTTTGATATATGTCATATTGAAAAGGTTGGTGCATTAAAGGTTATTAGACTATTTCCTTGGTTAATTAAAGGAAAACATGAAGGTATAAAGCAAGTCAGGTTTTACAAATCTAAAAAAGTAAAAGTTAAATGTGATGGAGAAATGTCTTTTAATGTGGATGGCGAATTATACAGAAGAAGTGAGGTTGAGTTTGAGGTTGTTCCTAATGCCTTGAATATAGTTATTCCTCAAATTTGATTTAGGAGAGATAGAGAAATGAAACTACTTTGGTATACTTATTTTGGAATATATCTTGGATTTAACAGTTTAAGTCTTATAAAGATTAATCGCTTAAAGAAGAAGGATGAGAGAAAGGCTGCGGAGTACGCTTATAAGAAGGTGCAAAAAATTGCCAGGCATGTACTCAAAGCTTCAAACACTAAATTGGAGATTTACGGAGAAGAGAATATACCTAAAGAGGCATGTCTTTTTGTAGGAAATCATCAGGCTATTTTTGATGCCTTTGCTATTCTTCCTGTAATAAAAAATGTTACGGGATTTATTGCAAAGACCGAGATTGAAAAGCTACCCCTAATTCCAACATGGCTCGAAAATATTAAATCTGTTTTTATTGACAGAGATAATATTAAAGAAAGTATAAAAACTATAAATGAAGCTGCGGAAAGAATAAAACAAGGTTATTCAATGATTATCTTCCCTGAAGGGACTAGAAGCTTGGCTTCGTCCATGGGGACGATGAAAAAGGGAAGTCTTAAGGTAGCCTTAAAGGTAAATGCTCCTATAGTACCTTTTACCATTGACGGAACTTACAGAGTACTGGAAGTTGGGAAAAAAGTAACAGGACATACTATAAAGATAATGTTCCATGAACCTATTGATACTAAGAGCCTGTCAAAGGAAGAACAAAAAGAATTGACTGAGAAGGTACAGAAAATAGTTAATACAGGATTGGAGAAATTAGTGGGAAACAGTTCTTCTTAATATACTATAAAAATAAAGATAAAATACCGGAGGATTTAAAGCTCCGGTATTGCTTTTTGAAAAACATACTAGTACATTGGTGTAATCCTCCATAATTATTATGAAAAGGGTATAACCATCACTCCTATCATAATGTGTTGGAAAATTCAGACTATTGTACATGTTAATCCGACTTTTTTGGTGGAATCAACCCCTATCTCTTCATATTAGATAAGCCTTGGATCACCCCTCTTTAGGATAATAGAAGAAATCTCAATGAAAGCTGTATTAGATACATCACCTCTCATAAACAATATGAACAAAATATGGTAGATTTTCTTATATTATACATCATATAAATAAAATAGTCAATAAATAAACGAAATATTCGGAAAATTCATTGGCAAAATAATTAATTATTATTGAGTAAAAAATATATATTTGTGAAAAATAAGTTTAGTCTTATAAAAATTCGGGGGAATAAAAAAATCAAATTGGAGGTAAAGAATTATGAGTAACAGTTCCATTGATAATCTTTCTATCAATACTTTAAGAATGTTGAGTATTGAGGGAGTACAAAAGGCAAATTCAGGCCATCCGGGGCTGCCGCTTGGTGCAGCACCAATGGCATACACTTTATGGTCAAAGGAAATGAAGCACAATGCTGAAAACCCCAATTGGGCTAACAGAGATAGGTTTGTTCTTTCTGCAGGACATGGGTCAATGCTGCTATATTCTCTTCTGCACCTTTTTGGATATGGATTGACAGTTGAAGATTTACAAAACTTCAGACAATGGGGAAGTAAGACACCGGGACATCCTGAATATGGTCACACTGTAGGAGTTGAAATAACTACGGGACCATTAGGTCAAGGAATAGCCAATGGGGTTGGTATGGCTATGGCAGAAGCACATTTGGCCAGCGTATTTAACAAACCCGAATATGAGGTTGTAGATCATTATACATATGTATTGGCCGGAGATGGCTGTATGATGGAAGGAGTATCTTCGGAAGCAGCTTCCTTGGCAGGAACCTTAGCACTTAGTAAGCTTATAGTATTATATGATTCAAATAACATATCTATAGAAGGTAACACTGATATAGCATTTAGGGAAAAAGTAGGTGAGAGGTTCCAAGCTTATGGATGGCAAGTACTTTTCGTTGAAGACGGTACTGATGTTGG
>JAEZDX010000433.1 GCA_023417975.1 Bacillota bacterium | reverse complement strand
TTTCCAAACTGAATTCCCATCAATACAACTAATAATAATGCAATAGCAATTACTGCTATTGGGATGAGTAAAGCTGCAATTACTTTTTCGCCAGTTTCTTTCGCCGGTATTAAGCCTATAACTGTCATACCTGTATCTTTATTAACTTTTTTAAACCCAATATAGTCTACTTTGTCTATTTTAATTAAAAAATCATTCTTTTTATTATCAAGTATAGTTTTCAACCAATTATAATCATCTTTTGTCTTACCGATTAAGGTGTTATCTTTATTTCCGATAATAGTACCTTCGCCGTTAACTGCAATACCAAATCCGTCTTTTCCGATAGATACTGAGGATAGAGCATCGTTTAATGCTGTCAATTTAACATCAATTCCTGCTACTCCTATCAGTTGACCGGTTTCATCCTTTATAGTCTTTGCAAAGGTGATTACATAATCATTATATTGACCATTATCTTTGTAAGGTTGGGTCATTACAACTTGTCCATTATTTTTTACCGCTAATTTATACCAGTCTGAATTTCTTGGATCATAGGTGGCAGGTAAGTCCTGTGTAGGTGCAAGTATCATCTGACCTGCGGCTGTACCAACAAAGGCATTCAAATCGCTTTTATGAGTGGATATAAAGTTATCAAGATTGCCTTTAAGTCTATCTATACTATCTGGATTTTTCATAATATGCGATGTATTTGGATCACCAGCCAGTAAGCTGACGGAATCACTATTTACAGCTGACAGATTATTCACAACGTCAAATACTCTGCCTATATTTTCATTTACAATGTCATTAAAATCACTTCGCACATATCTATCTAGAGAGTAGAAGCTTGCTGCTACTATGATGGCAAAAGGTAAAATAGCAGCTGCTAAAAGCAATCTAATTATTTCTCCACGAAGTGTAGGTAATTTCTTTATTCTCTTTTTTTCATTGCTTTTCATTTGCAGACCTCCCGGATGATAAAATGATAAGAATTAATCAATTATAATAAAAATATTATAATTATATGCTAAGAAATGCAATAGAAATTTATAAAATATAATGAATTTTTAAATATGGTTATAGAAAATATCCATATAGAGAGAGAATTTATCGTATTTTATACTTTATCGGCGAATAAAAAAGGACCTTGTCATGAAAACAAGATCCTGCAAGCTTATATACACCTTATTTTAATTTCGGTTACTATTTCTTCGATTATATCCTTTATTTGGAGATCTCGAGTCCCTGGTATATAAATACCATGCTTTTGAAGCGGGATAATGTATTTTACACAGTCTATATCAAAAATAGCAGTGGATATCCTTGTTGTAATTTCACCGTTTAGAGCGCCGCTGCATATTATTCCAATGGGGCCGATTATACTGTCAATATGATCGCTTTCACAAAATGAACATATGGAGTCCTCACCGGTAATACTATAATCTGCACCGGCTTTCAACATGTTTGATGCAGCCAGAGGATTAGTGCCAAGAGCTGTAATATATATTTTACTGTTAAATTCTTTTCTGAGTTTTTTAATTACTGCTTTTCCAATGCCTGCACCTTGACCGTCGATAACTGCAATTTTCATTTCAAATCCTCCATATAATTTAGCTTCATATTATATTTTGTCACATAACCTTTTTATTGTAAAGCATAAGGGATATAAGCATAAAGCTGAGAAAGCTCTATGGGCATTCTTTTTTCAGATTGTGTGACTAATGTCGAACAAAATTGATATATTAAGTTAATCAAAAATATAAAATTTGTTGTCATTATGAAAGCTTGTCTTAACATATATTTTTATAAGCAAATAATTATTGGAGGCATATTATGAGTTTCAAGGATATTATAAAAAATGATAGAGAATCCAAGGGCAAAGGCAAATTTGAAGGAACCTTTCTGGAATATTTGGACATAGTTAAAGAAAAGCCGGATACCGCAAAGCTTTCACACAAGAGAATGTACGATATAATCATGAGAAGCGGCTTTGAAGTATTGAAGCCAGAAGAAAACCCAAGGATTAGGAAAATTTATGGTAATGATATGATTAAGAGATACAACTTCTTTAAGAATGATTTCTTTGGAATTGATAAGGTCCTTATGAAACTGGTTAATTATTTTTACTCTGCTTCTATGAAAGGTGAAGAGTCAAGACAGGTGTTGTATTTGGTAGGACCTGTAGGTGCAGGCAAGTCTTCTTTAGTTGAAGCTTTAAAGAAAGCCTTTGAAGGAGCGGAACCCATTTATGCAATAAAAGGTTGTCCTATGAATGAAGAGCCGCTTCATCTTGTACCAAAACATCTTCGCAAGAAATTTGAAGAAGAATTAGGTGTTGAAATCGAGGGTGATCTTTGTCCTGTATGTAAGTACAGATTACTAAATGAATTTGATGGAGAATATGAAAGATTTCCTGTAACTATGTCATCTTTTTCAATCAGGTCCAGAAAGGGTATAGGAGTAGTTCCTCCTGTAGACCCAAATAATCAAGATACCTCAATTCTTACCGGATCGGTAGATATTTCAAAGATGGATATTTATTCGGAAGATGATCCAAGGGTATTTTCGCTGAATGGAGCATTTAATGTAGGCAATAGAGGAATGGTAGAATTTATAGAAGTGTTTAAAAATGATGTAGAGTACCTTCATACTATCATAACTGCAACACAGGAAAAATCTATACCGTCTCCTGGAAAGGGGTCCATGATTTACTTTGATGGAATAATCATCGCTCATTCAAACGAAGCGGAATGGAATAGGTTTAAATCCGATCATACAAACGAAGCAATCTTGGATAGGATTGTCAAAATCGAAGTGCCCTATTGTCTTGAGCTTAATGAAGAAATAAAAATATACGAAAAGATATTAAAGAAGAGCAGTTTTAAAGCCCACATTGCTCCTCATACTATTGAAATCGCTGCTATGTTTGCAGTGCTTACAAGGCTGAGAGCATCAAATAAGGTTGATCCCATAACAAAATTGAAAATATATAACGGTGTAGAGATTGTGGAAAAGGGAAGTATAAAAAAAATAGATGTTATGGAACTTAGGGAAGAAGCGGGAATAAATGAAGGTATGGATGGAATATCTACAAGATTTATTGTTAAAGCAATTGATAATGCTATTTCAAACTCAGAGTATGACTGCATTAATCCATTAAGTATTATGGAGAGTATTATTAAATCCGTTAAAGACTTAGATACCTCGGAAGATACGAAAAAGAGATATATGGGATTTATTCAGGATACAATCCGAAAGGAATATAATAAAATTCTAGAGAAAGAAATAACGAAAGCCTTTATCCACAGCTACAGAGAACAGGCAGAAAGCTTGTTCAACAACTATTTGGATAATGCTGAGGCCTATGTAAATAAGAGTAAACTTAAGGATAGATCAACGGGTGAGGAGCTTCAGCCGGATGAACAGTTTATGCGTTCTATAGAAGAACAGATAGGAGTCTCGGAAAGCTCTGCAAAAGGCTTTAGAGGAGATGTAACTTCATACATGTTCTATGTTGTGAGAAATGGCGGGAAAATAGATTATGCATCCTATGAACCTTTAAAAGAAGCAATAGAAAAGAAGCTGACAAGTTCTGTGAAGGAACTGTCTAGAATAATAACCAAATCAAGGGTGCGGGACAAAGAGCAGGATGAAAAATATAATACTATGGTTCAAGAAATGAAGCAAAACGGATATTGTGATCATTGCTGCGATATTATATTGAAATATGCAGCGAACAATTTGTGGAAGGACTGATCTTATGGCTGTTTTCAGAGATCATAACCTTACTCCTATAGAACATGACAGGGCATCCGAGGATAAAAGACGACACAGACAGCTGGTGGAAAAATCAATTAAGGAAAACCTTGCAGATATATTATCTGAAGAAAGTATTATAGGTCAGAGTAAAGACAAAAAATTCAAGATTCCTATAAAGGGAATTAAGGAATATCAATTTATTTATGGGAAGAATGCACCCTCTGTTGCTAGCGGAGACGGTACGGAAAAGAGAGGACAGTTTATAGGTGAGGACAAGGCAGGCAACGGTCAGGGAGATAAAGGAGCTGGAAATGATGAAGGTGAAGAAATATATGAAACAGAGATTACTTTAGATGAGGTAATGAACTACTTGCTTCAAGATTTGGAATTGCCGGATATGAATAAAAAGAAGCTGGCGGAGATTTTGGTAGAAAGTGGAGCAAAAAAGCATGGATATCAAAGACACGGTATAAATCCAAGATTAGCAAAAAAAAGAACCGTATTGGAAAAGATAAAAAGGCAGCAGGGCAGAGCTAGGGCAGTAAGAGAAGCCGGATTAAAAGAAAGAATTGAAAGATTTCCTTTCAAGAATGATGACCTTAGGTATTACAAAATTAAGAAGAGTTTTAAAAAGCAAAGTAATGCGGCAATATTGTGTATAATGGATGTTTCCGGTTCTATGGATAGCACAAAAAAGTATATGGCTAGGTCATTTTTCTTTATACTTTCGCATTTCATAAGAGCGAAGTATACCAATGTCGAAGTAGCATTTATTGCTCATACAACTACAGCCAAGGAAGTAAATGAGTTTGAGTTTTTCCATAGAGGTGAATCCGGAGGAACTTATATATCCAGTGGAATGAATAAAGCGCTTGAGATAATAGATAAAAGATATAATCCTTCTTATTGGAATTTATATGCCTTTTATGTCAGTGATGGAGATAACTGGAGTGAAGATAATTTAAAAGCGGTAAAGGCTACAAATGACTTATGTGATTTGTGTAATTTTGTAGGCTATGCGGAAATTACCAACAGTTATTTTTCAAGCACAATAAAAGATAGATTGATAAAGGGCGTAGATAAGAAAAATTTTATTGCAGTTTCTATGAAGCAGAAACAAGATATGTGGAATGCGTTGAAATATATGCTGAAGAAGCAGCAAGTGGGGTGAAGCAGCTTTGGAATATACTATGAGAGACTTGGAGAATTGGAATGAAACTATAGAAAAGGTAGTTCAGAGTGTAGGACTGAATTACTATGAGCAAGAATTTGAAATTATTGGCTACAACGATATGATTGCATATGAAGCATACGTGGGGATGCCTTCCCGATATCCACATTGGAGTTTTGGAAAAGCCTACGAAAAAAACAAGACCATGTATAGGTACAATTTGACAGGGTTACCATATGAAATGGTTATAAATTCTAATCCATGTATAGCCTATTTGATGAAGGAAAATACTTTGTTACTGCAGATACTGACTATGGCTCATGTCTATGGACATAATGATTTTTTCAAAAATAACAGATTGTTTGTGGAAGGTACAAGGGCTGAATATACTGTAGAGATGTTTAAAACTCACGCAGATACGGTAAGAAGTTATATTAATGACCCGAGTATAGGCTACGAAAAGGTTGAGCGGATATTGGATGCTGCACATTCTATTAAGCTGCAGACATCCAGAGTCATCGGTGAGAAAAGACTTACGGAAGAACAGAAAAGGCGGAAGATACTGGATAGCTTTGCGCCAAAGATAGATGAATTCAGTCTTATAAAACCTGCCGAAAATCCTGAGTTACCTGATTTAAGTAAAATTCCGCTGGAACCGGAGGAAGATCTTTTATATTTCTTGCTTCAATATGGAGACCTGCAGGATTGGGAAAGAAATTTGATTCATATAGTAAGAAAGGAAACCGATTATTTCATACCTCAAATCGAAACGAAGATAATGAACGAGGGATGGGCAAGTTACTGGCATTACAATATTCTTAAGGAACTGAAGCTTTCTGATGAGCTTCACCTTGAATTCATAAAGAGGCATAATGATGTAATTGCTCCGGGCATAGGATGGTTGAATCCATATTTTATAGGTTTCAAGATATTTGAGAGCTTAAATGAGAAGTATGGAAGAGAAAAAATATTTGAAGTAAGAAGGCTTGAAAGAGATGAATCCTTTTTAAGGAGATACCTCACGGAGGAGCTTTGCGCGGAATTGAATCTGTTCCAGTATGGCAAGATAGACAGCAGTTATATTATTCAAGAAGTTTCAGATAAGGAAGGTTGGATGAACATTAGAAACACTCTTTGCAACAATTGCGGCTTGGGTATGATTCCTCTCATCAGAGTGGTAGATACCGATAAAACCGATAAAACACTAATATTAGAGCATGTATTTGATGGCAGAGAGTTGAACGGAGATTATGCAAGGGCTACACTGAAGCATGTATCTAAGCTGTGGGGACGGAGTGTAAAACTTAAGACGAGACAGCATAATATGGAGATAATAATGCAGTGTGATAGTAAATAAATAATAAAGGGGGAGAAATCTCCCTTTTATACTTTTGTAATAACAGATGGTTATGATTATAAACACAGGTTCGGTTTTGTTTCGTAAAATAATTTGATAATATATGAAGGAATATAGAAAAATACGTAGAATACTTAAAAGAAGGTTGAAAGAGTTTTAATAAACTGTATTAGTCAAAAATAACATGTGTTTCTTGAAACTATGCAATCATATATAAGGGGTGAAGTAAATGAAATCATCAATACCTGAGGTTCTAAGTTCATTAATTGGACTAAAGTGCTGCGATGCCAAGCTGGGGTGTGACAATTATCTTGCATTAAAGTTTGGAGATAGCATAAAAATTGAAGAAGAATGGGGATTTGAAACCAAAGCTTGTTTATGGAGAATTACAGATAATGAAAAGCTTCTTTGCGGATCGGGAGATGAAAGCTCCTACATTAAGGACTTTATTAAGAATTTGATAGAGCTTAAGCTGATTTCCGTACAGCGTATATCCAATAATGACATAGTGTTTGTTTTTAAGGAAGGATATGAAATACAATTGTTTTCTCAATCAAAAGACAAGGAATGCTTTACGGTTATCCCACCCTATAGAGGAAATATTACTTTCAGCTCCGCTGGAGGATGGTTAGAATAGTTTATGAATTTCCAACATTTTTAAATTGCTATATTAAGTTGTGAACTTGAATATCTATACTTAATTATTAATTCTTTAGAATGTATATAGATATCTGTTATAATATTAGTAACTTAAGATAAATTTGTAGAGGAGATGAACATAGTGGGGCATTGTGATAATAATTGTTTAAAATGTACGGGAAAATATTGTGTTTCAAAGGTTTATATATTCTCTACATTACGGCAGGAGGCTTTTAAGAAGATATCTGAAATAATTGTGACAAGAAGCTATAAGAAAGGGCAAGTCATATTTTTTGAAGGGGATATTGAAGATAAGCTTTATATAGTCAATCAAGGAAAAATAAAAATATATAAGTACAATAGAGAAGGCAGAGAACAAATATTATATATTTTATCTGAAGGAGAGTTTGTGGGCGACATGAGCCTTCTAAAAAAAGGGAACTTTCAATATAACGCCGAGGCTCTTGAAGATACTGTTATTTGCACCATCGCAAAAGATGATTTTGATGCAATAGTAACAAAAAATCCTGAAATAACTTTAAAAATCCTTGAGGTTCTCCATGATAGACTGATTAATTTGGAAAATCTTATTCAGAATCTTAGTACAAAGGATATTGAAATCAGAATAGCTTCCATGCTGGTGAATTTTGCTGAAAACTTTGGCGCTAGATTTGAAACAGGTATTTCCATAGACCTTCCGTTAAATAGGGAAGAGATGGCAAATTACATAGGTGTAACTAGAGAAACGATAAGCAGAAAGCTGGCTGCTCTTCAGGATGAAAATATAATTGAGCTTGTAGGTAATAAAAAAATAATAATTAAAGATATGTTGTATTTTAAAAATATGCTGGAATAAGATAGCTGCATAACATTATATTTTTAAGGCTGTGTCATATGACCTTTACATGAATATATTTATATTGTGAAATTAAAATGGAGGGTTACCATGTATTGCTTTACTTATGCAAGCAGCTATGATTGCGTTTTTAATGAACTGATACTATGGACGGATATTTCAAGTGAGCATCCTGTTTTTATCACTACGGTGGCATCACTTTCCGGTAAAAGTCTACCTGAGGATATAAGCAGAAGACTAATGGATTTTAGAAAAGATTTTAAGGAACTTAATGAGAAAGTTAAACAGACTAGGGAGATATTAGCCTACAACAGCTATTACCGTAGTGATGTTGGAGAGGAAGTAAAAAAACAAATATCAGAATTCCTAATTGTAGATGAAAATTTTATAGAGTTATTGGGAAAGGTTAAGATGTTCAGTCAAGAAGATAAGGTTTGGCAAACTTTGCTGGAACATATTACTGAAGAACAAACCTTCATGAAGAAATTATTCACTGATCTAGGTATGCAGCTATAAGTGTGAGAAATTTAAAAAAAGACACTGTGGAATATATAATTTCGATTCTACAGTGTCTTTTTTTTAATTTTGTACGGTTGGTGGAGTGAATGTCCTTGCTGCTAATTCTTCATCAAGAAGATATAATGCTGCAGAGTTACCTTCTATTCTCTTTAATCTTTTGATCAATGTATTGAAAGTATCCTCCTCTTCCACTTGCTCATCAATAAACCATTTGAGAAAACTAATAGTAGCATGTTCTCTTTCTTCGGAAGCTATATCCGAAAGTTCATAAATTCTTCGAGTTACTTCTTGTTCATGTCTGTACCCGTCAATGAATGTATTTAGAATTTCTTCAAAATCATTAGCTGGTTCAGGAAAGCCTTTAAGGTACACTCTTCCACCCATTTGATATATGTAATTAAAAAACTTTGTGGCATGAAAACGCTCTTCTTGCGCTTGTACCTTGAAGAAATTTGCAAAGCCCTTTAAGTCTTCGCTTTCGCAATAAGAGGACATAGCCAAATATACATATTCGGAATAATACTCGTAGTTCACTTGGTCGTTTAAAGCTCTTAACAATCGTTCACTTAACATTCTCATCATCTCCGTTACTCATTGATTATAAATATTATTGGCATAAATTAGTTAACTTAATTATACTATATATGCAATGTTAAAACAATAATAATTATTAATAAATAAGACATATTGCAATACTGACTTTACTGTCCATATAATTGTTTGTTAAACGATAGATTTTATTCCTACAATTATAAATGATGAGAGAGTTTAAGTTTGATAAAAATTAACGGTGCAATAGCTACTGCCCATAAACCAATAAGAAAGTGGCTGGTAAAAACAGATAAATTGGTTTCTCCAAGTATTAGTTTTAAGCCAAGTTTTATTATGAGAAGCCCAATAATGCCAATAAGCAGTTTCATAATATGCTTTCTTGCCGTTCCTTCAGGTGAAAATCTTATATAGGAATCTTCAATGATGAAGCCTAAATAGAATCCCAAACTAAGAGCCACCGCCTTTATATAATCTTCACTATGAAAGAAGGCCATTCCTGCCACTGCGGGTAATATTAAGAAAAACATATACATATAATTTGTTTTTTTGTACATTGCATCTACTATTATACTCCCTATAAGCATACTCAATATACCGAAGAAAACACCGGCTAAAACGTCTTGAGGCCAATGGACACCGCAATATAATCTTGAGATTCCAACTAATATTATTAACAGGCTTCCAACTATATATATCCATCTTTTTTTATAAATGCTCATAATACTTGTCCAAAAAGTTGCAGCACCTTGAGTATGACCGCTTGGGAAAGAGGACCCGGTAGCAGTTTCGACTCTTAATGAAAATATGCCTGGCTGACCTATAGGCCTGGATTCATTAACTAAATCTTTAATTGCTCCATTGGTCACAGCACTGAATAATTGTATAAAGCCAAGTTTAATTGCAGATTTTTTATCAATGCACCAGTAGAGTATAAGCATTACGAAAATTATAGTGGTTTCCTCTCCGGTAGCTGTTATGACTTGAAAGAAATTGTCAAGAAATGGGTTTGAAAAGCTTTGGAAAAATTTTATTATACTCAAAAAAATGCCTCCTTAATTATAAAGCTAACCATCCATAGTATCAGTTTATCAAATATGCTGAAAAGTTAAAGACACAATAGATTCTAATGAAACATATTATGAATTGTATTAACAATAAATTACCTGGAGGTATAAATGTATTATAGAAGTTGTGGCGGCAATATGCAAGGCAATGCAATGGCTCAAGGCAATCAATGGCCGATGATGCAAAACGGAATGTGTCCGATGATGCAAAATCAATATAATCAAATGATGCAAAACTACAATATGCCTATGGAAAATAACATGGCAATGAAAATGGAGGATAATAGTGCCAATCAAAAACAGCTAGAGATGCTTTATCCGGAAATCTACTTTGTTATTTTCCCTCATGTAAAACATCACTGTGATAAGATGGAAGAGAAACATGGTAAAACGCATTGTCCCAGTAAGGAAGATTTAAAGGAAATGATTGAGGATGTATGCAAGGAAATAGAAAAGGTAATGGATAAAGGGGAAAAAAGCAATAATCAGTGCCGAGAGGATGAGAGAAGACCGAGACCTTACGGAAATGGCAGATTATTAAGAGACTTAGTGGGAATTATGTTTATAAACGAGCTTATTGGCAGAAGGCCGCCATATTACGGTTCCGGCTATGGCTATTGGTATTAATACTACAAGCTGCCACATCAAGTAAATGCTTAATGACCTTAAGCAAGTGTGTAAATACATGACAATTGGATGTTTTGTGACAGCTTAAGCTTAAATCGTAGATTCAGCAATGTAGAAAGGTGTATAGACAAGAAAGTTTATACACCTTTAAAATAAATATTACGGAGCTTCTATTAGATTGTCCCAATTTTGAAGAGTTTCAATTAGATTCTCAATGGATGGACTCTGAGCATTTCGTACATAATATCCTGATGTACCGTTGGCTGCATACAATGCTCCTGCCAGTTCCAAACCAAGAAGAAAACCTAAGCACAAGCCTGCATTGAAATTATCGCCTCCTCCGGTTGAAAGCTTTGGCTTTTTAACATATAGACTTGGGGTTTTGACAAATTCAGTTTTGCTCCATGCCAGTGCATCAGTGAGAGTATGAATCACAAGATAATCCACATTAAGATTATGGAACATATAATCTCCAAGTTCCTTAAGCTCAGGAGCTTCTCTTTCTGGGAAAAGGGCATTATACAACAATATAGCTTCATTTTCATTCAAACCGAAGACTACAGAATGAAAATCATTAAATTTGTTTATTAATTCAACGGCTTCACATATATCTTCTTTAGTGCGTTCTGAGAAATCAGCCATGTCGAAAAATATAATTTTATTTTTATCAGGAGTGGATTGCAGCACAATTTCATCAAGAATACCTTTGAATATTGCGTTGAAATGAATCATACCGTTCCAGTTTACCAGACCTATTAAATGGCTTCTGTCAATGAAGCCTTTCAACTTTTCTAGCCCAATAGCCCTTTTTAATTCTGTCCAGTCGATTTTATGAAGGTGATCTCTTTGAGAAAGCATTATTTTACCGTCATTGAATTCAAGGGCTGTTGTATAGCCGGGATTTCCGATTGTAAAAAGTGAACATTTAGGAGATAGGTCTTTGAATATAGGATCAATTTCAGGATTGCCGAATGCGCAGACACAATTTACGTTAACGCCTGCACAGCCTAAAGCATTAGCCATTATAGGAGCATTTCCTCCCAATTTGGTAAACCTTTCGCAAATTTCTATACCGCAGCTCTTTCCGCTTTTGCTTACTAAGTGATTGCCAAATTGAGCTATATCGTTAAAAAAGGTGTATTCATCACTGTCATTTTTGCTATATACAACACGGACTATTTTATCGATAAATGCATCGATTCCTATGGTTGTTTCCTTTGATGTCAATGAATTCTTTTGCTCCTCGATAGATTCAATAGTTTTTTTCAGAACTTCATTCATTGCTAACTCCCCTTTCAATACTTGACGATGTAAGTGGTATACTCTTCTGACAATAATTGTATCAACAAATATAAACCTTTTCAATAAGGAGAAGTAACTTTATATATGAGTTTATATTCTAGAAAAGTCATAGTACATGGACAATTGCTTTAGAGAATCAATGAGTTTTATAATTAAATAAATATGAAATAACTGCTATAATATTATTAATTAATAAAATATATACTTTAGAAAAGTAAGGGGAATATTTATGAATACTGTACATTTACATTTTAAAAGCGGATTGAGTGCTCCGGCTTTGTTAGGGGTATTAATGAATTTAGGTGTTGAAAAGAATTGGCTGGTAAGTGAGCTCAGGAAGCTATATACAAGAGTAAGTATAAAGACAATAGAAGGGGCATGTTTTATTGAAATACCGGAAAATGACAGCAATGATGAAATAATGAATAACTTAGAGAAAACATTACTTGACAATAAGATGCAAGATATTTTCAGTAAAACAGAACTTTTATTAAAGGAAAATGACAGTATAGATGGCCATAGCCGGCAAAGAGAGTTACTTTATTGTTTAGCCTTTTGTTTGTGCATAAAATGCCTTGATTGTAATAATATTAGTGTGGCTGCTTTGGAACTATCCTCCATAGAGGATATAAGGCTATTAGAAATGTTGAAAGGAATTAATATTAGAATTGTTAATGGAAGGAACTATAGCTATGACTATTGCGTTGCAGCTTTTTTAGGATCATGTTGTGTGGATACGGAAGCTTTGCCACAAGGAAAGGTTAAAAATGCAGCTGCAGGTTATGAAGGTGACACAACAATTAATGCTTTGCTGATAGAGGATGTTTCTTGCTTTGAAAAAGATCTTCAATACATTGTGGAATGTAACATAGATGACATGAATTCAGAAGGCTATGACTATATTTTTAATAAACTTCTGGACAGAGGTGCGCTAGATGTCTATATAACTCCCATTATAATGAAAAAAGGGAGGCCGGCAGTAAAGTTAAGTGTATTAGTTAGTGAAGAAAAGCTTGAATTAATAAAGGCATGTATATTTGCTGAAACCTCCACCTTTGGGGTTAGAAGCTATAAGGTTGATAAGTCAATGCTTGAAAGAAGCTTTGGGAGTATCTTCGTATATGGAGAAAAGGTGAGGGTGAAATATGGCTATTACAATGGAAAAATCATTAAATGTAAACCGGAGTATGAGGACTGTAGAAAAATAGCCCAGTATAAAGGTATAGGTATAAACAAAGTATATACCGAGGCTTTAAGAAACATACCGGCTATTGATCAGGATACTGTAAAAGATAAATAATTTCTGTTGAAATGGCAGTGGTGTTTTGTTATTATAGTAGCATGTGGAAAAGGTTTTCTGGGAGGTGATCTCATGTCGGTAACAATAAATGAAGTTGCAAAAGAAGCCGGTGTATCAATAACTACAGTGTCTAGAGTTTTGAATAACAATTATCCGGTTAAGAAGGAAACGAGAGAGCGTATAGAAAAGGCTATAGAAAAACTGAATTATATACCAAATATAATGGCAAGAGGTCTTATTACGAAGAAAACTTCAATAATCGGTGTAGTAGTTCCGGGAATAACAAACTTATTTTTTCCAACAATAGTTGAAGCCATTGAAGAAAATATAAGGAGAAAGGGCTACAGTATATATCTGTCTAATTCTCAAGGAGATGCAGTACAAGAAAGAGAGGCTGTAGAGAATATAATTTCAAGACAGGTAGATGGTATAATAATAATCGATCCCAGATATGAAAATTTAAGAAGTAGCTTTTATGATGATATAAATAAAATCGTTCCTGTTGTTATTATTAATGGTTCGCCGGAGGGGACAAAATGTAATTTTGTAAGTTATGACGAAGAGGTTGGAACAAGGGAAGCTTTTGAATATCTTCTATCTTTAGGACATAAAAAAGTAGCTTTCGTTAGAGGACATAAGAGTTTTTCTTACGATATAAAAGAAAAAATATATCGGAATATCATTAAAGAAAATGGATTTGACTATTGCGAAGTAATTGACGCAGGTAGAGGAAACAGCATTGAGGTTGTTGATAATACAAAAAACATAGTGGAAAGTTTTTTAATGAGAAAAGAAAAGCCAACTGCAATTTTTGCATGTAATGATCTTATGGCAGTAGGTGTATTGAATGCCTGCAGCAAGTTGAAACTGAAAGTTCCGGAAGATATTTCTGTTATTGGCTGTGATAACACATTAATTGCACATATAAGCAATCCGAAGCTGACTTCCATTGATATAGATATGAACGAAATTGGAATTCGTTCAGCTGAAGAACTTGCAAATATAATTGAGAATAGAGAAAGAAGCAGAAGTAAGATTATAATGGATACAAAGCTCGTTATAAGAGAAAGCTGCTGCAGGGCTAAGGAAAGCTAGATGGCTTCATGTACTTGTGTTCATTTGCTACATAATAGGTTAAACGTGCTGTCCATAATAACTATTGTAAATAATTTGTGGACAGTATATAATTTAGTTAAATAGAAAAGGTTTTCTAGGGGGAGAGAGCGTGAAGAAAATTAATTGCGAAAAGGAAATTGAAAGACTCATTAAGTTTGCTTTAAACAAAAAAATCATCACAATATATGATAGTATACCTGCAAGGAATGCACTTATGGATTTACTTCAGGTAAGTGAACCTTATAATGGAGAAATAGAAGAGGAAATATTGGAGGCACCAACTGAAATATTGAATAATATTTTAGACTATGCCGCAGAAAAAGGGATTATACAAACAGATACCACTACTTACCGAGATTTGATGGATGCAAAGATTATGGGACTGCTTATGCCAAGGCAATCGGAGGTTATAAGAAATTTTACTGAAGCTGCAGAAAAATATGGCATAAAGGCTGCAACAGATGAATTTTACAATTTGTCAAAAGCATCTAATTATATACGAATGGACAGAATTGAGAAGAATTTATACTGGCTCTCAGGGACTTCATACGGTGATTTGGAGATTACCGTAAATTTATCTAAACCCGAGAAGGATCCTAGAGATATAGCTGCAGCTAAGCTGCTTCCACAAGCCAGCTATCCAAAGTGCTTACTTTGCATAGAAAACGTTGGCTTTTCAGGCAATGTAAATCATCCGGCAAGGCAAAATCACAGAGTAATCCCGGTAACGGTAAATAAGGAACAATGGTATCTTCAGTATTCTCCATATGTTTATTACAATGAGCATTGCATATTGTTTAAAGGTGAACATGTTCCTATGAGAATTTCAGATAATACTTTTAAACGTCTATTTGATTTTGTTGAGCAATTTCCGCATTATTTCATAGGATCAAATGCAGATCTTCCTATAGTTGGAGGTTCAATATTAAGTCATGAGCATTTTCAAGGAGGAAGGCATGTTTTCCCTATGGAGGTTGCTCCGGTTGAGAAGGAGTTTTTTCACAGAGAATATACTGATGTGCGCGCAGCTATTATCAGATGGCCAATGTCTGTTATAAGGCTTTCGTCAGATAATAAAGAGGCATTAATTGAATTAAGTATCCATACTCTGAATGAGTGGAGATGCTACAGTGATGAAAGTGTAGAAATTCATGCCTATAGTAAAAACGGAGAAGAAATGATACCACATAATACTATTACGCCAATAGTAAGAAAAAATAAGGCTGGTCAATATGAAGTAGATCTCGTACTAAGAAACAATAGGACTAGCAAGGAACATCCAGAAGGAATATTTCATCCTCATAAGGAATTACATCATATTAAAAAAGAAAATATTGGACTGATAGAAGTTATGGGACTTGCAGTACTTCCGGCAAGATTGGAAACAGAATTGGATAGTATAGCCAATATACTTATTGGTGAGGATGATATTGAAAATATTAACGAACAGTCAGAATTATATAAACATAAGGTTTGGATTTCGGAATTGCTGGCGGCATATGGAAGATTACCTGACAAAAACACTGCTAAAAGTTTATTAAAACAAAAAGTAGGGGAAATATTTCTTCAAGTACTGCTTGATTCAGGAGTATATAAGAAAGATGAAAAAGGTAATGAAGGCTTTACCAGGTTTATGAGACATTTAGGGTTTTTAGATAGTTAGGCAAATACATTAATATTGGAGGATGGGAAATGGATATTAAATTATTAAAAGAACAATTTATAAGATTGTATGGTGAAGGTGAAGTCAGGAGCTTTTTTTCGCCCGGAAGAGTGAATCTTATAGGAGAACACATAGATTATAATGGAGGCTATGTATTCCCATGTGCACTAGAATTCGGAACTTATGCCTGTGTAAGAAAGAGACAGGATGGAGTGGTGAATCTGGCATCTGCAAACTTTGAGTTAAGAGTTTCTGCAGATGCTGAGAGCATTAAGTTTGCGGAAGCTGATGATTGGGCAAATTATCCTAAAGGAGTCATTAAAGTATTAAAGGATATGGGCTACAAGGTAGGAGGAATGGATGTTCTTGTAAGTGGAAACATCCCTAATGGAGCGGGACTTTCATCATCAGCTTCACTGGAGTTACTTATTGGTGTTATTGTTAACAATTTGTTTAACGATGGAAAAATCGATCAGGTACAACTTGTGAAAATAGGTCAAAAGGCAGAGAACACCTTTGTAGGAGTAAATTGTGGAATAATGGATCAGTTTGCTGTAGGTATGGGAAAGTGTGATAAAGCCATACTGTTAAATTGTGGGACACTTGAGTATAGCTATGCCACCGTAGAACTTGGGAAATATAGCTTAGTTATTATGAATACAAATAAGAGAAGAGCCTTGAATGAATCAAAATATAATGAGAGAAGAGCGGAATGTGATGAGGCTTTAGCACAAATTAACAAGGTAAAAAGTGTTAGGCAACTATGCGACTTGACTGCTGAGGAGTTCGAAAGTCTAGCCAATGTAATTGAAAAAGAAAATGTGAGAATGAGAGCAGAGCATGCGGTATATGAAAATGAGAGAGTAAAGGCGGCTTATAAGTGTCTGAATGAGGGAAAACTGGAGGAGTTTGGACAATTACTGATACAGTCACACAATTCACTGAGAGATAAATATGAGGTTACCGGAAAGGAACTTGATACTATTGTGGAAGAGAGTCTTAAGGTGAAGGGATGTATTGGCGCAAGGATGACAGGAGCAGGTTTTGGAGGCTGTGCTATAGCGGTTGTTGATAAGGAAGCCATAGAAACTTTTAAAAATGAAGTATCAGTAAGCTATAGTTCAAAAGTTGGATATGAACCTTCATTTTATATGAGTGGAATAGGAGAGGGAACTCACGAGATATAAATTATTTAGATTTCGGTGATTTGTGGGAATTTAATGTTAATTTTCCGAGCATTGATGTATAATAATATTTGCATTGAGATTAATTTATTAAATTAGGCTCAAGATGCATATATAAGGATGTAACGTGTGGAAAGGGATGAATTCTGTGAGACACAGAGGATATATATATAAGTTTACAGCACTATTTATGCCCTTGATATTTATTGCAGGATGCTCGGGAAAAAATCCAATAGAGAGTGTTGTAAATAAAGAAGAACAGCTAAAGGGCAATATGGAGATATTATGCACCAATGAAACGAAGAGCAATATTGAATATGCTGTGCAATTATTTAAAGGTAAGAATCCTCAAGTAAATATTAAACTTTCAACCATAAGCGAATCCGGAATCGATAATGATTTTAAAGCCAGGGATGCAGCAGGTGAGGACTATCCGGATTTATTAGAAGTTAATACTTCACAAATACCTGTCTTACTGGATAAGTATCCGGGTATGTTTCTGGAATTGGACAATGATATAAAAAAGATAGGAGATAAATTTTTACATTGGAAACTGGATGAAGTTACATTTAATAAAAATATTTATGCCTATCCTTGGGACTCAGCTCCAAAGGTCATGCTTTATAATAAAGATTTGGCAGATAAATACGGCATTGAGCCTGAAGATATAAAAACATGGGAAGACTATAGGAAGTTTGGAGTTAAATTAGTTTCTATGACCTCCGGTAAAATAAAGTTAATTGCTCTAAAGGAAAATATGAACGGCAGTTTGTTTACTTATATGATGAGACAGTTAAAAACACCAATATATAAAGATACTGGCTCAATAGAACTTCCAAAAACTGAATTCATTAAATCTCTAGCAAGCATTAAGGGATTGTATGATAATAAGCTTATATATGAGTTGAAAGATAATGAAGATGCGTTGAACATATTTACATCAGGTCAGGTATTGAGTATTATAGCCGGAGTGAGTGATGTTAAAAAGGTGAATGAAAACAGAAACAATAGCCAGAAGTGGCAGGTAGAAAAAATTCCTGCTTTTGAAAACGGAGGGAAAGATGCTCTGTGCGGGGAAGGAAATGGCTTCATGGTTATAAAAAAGGAAGCTCAAAATGAAGTGGTTTCTAAATTCATGAAATTCATGTTAACAGACAGTGAATGCACTATATTTGCATTTAAAAACAGTGGTATAATAACTTCGGTTCCTGAACTTTACAGTCTGCCTCTTTTTAACGAAGTAAGTGATAATTTTCCGGGAAAAAGGATATGGAGATTTATAGCTGAGGAAGTTAAAGAGGAAAATGCAGTAACATATTATCCTTCTCATGATAAAATTATTAAAAGCCTTATTCAAATGGAGAGTGATGTGATTTCGGGAAAGAACACGGCAGATGTAATAAAGCTTAAGCAGGAAGAACTGAATAAACCTTAATAAAAAAACACGGATTCCGTGTTTTTTTAATTTGTATACTCAATTATTTGTCTATATGCACTTAGTGTACTCAGAGCGGTATTTCTCCAAGAATATTGGGACGACCTTTCCAAGCCCGCAATAGAAAGTTTATCCTTAAGACTGTCATTGTTTAGAGTATTTGCCAATGCTTCCATCAAGTTTGATGTATCGTAAGGATCTATAAGAATACCAGCATCTCCTACTACCTCAGGTATTGAAGATACGTTGGAGGTAATTACCGGCGTACCGCAGCTCATAGCTTCTAACGGAGGAAGACCAAAGCCTTCATAAAAAGAAGGATAGGCAAAAACCTCAGCGCCTCCATATAAAATGGGCAGCATATCCTCATCAACAAATCCTGTGAAAATTATATTTGATGAAATTTGAAGCTTATCGCAAAGCTCCTTTAATGAATTACCCTCATCCTTTAGCGAACCTGTTATAACAAGATCATACTCTTTATTAAGATTTCCGTAAATTTGAGAAAAAGCCATAATGAGAGAACGTACATTTTTCCGTGGAGAAAAGCCACCTATATAAAGGATAAAAGGTCTTTTAATGTTCAATTTTTTATCTAACATGTATCTGCACCATTCTTTATCTAAAGGTTTATATTTTATATCTGTGGCCAAAGGGGTGACAAAAATCTTTTTTTCGTCAATGGGGAAAAACTTTAGTATATCCTTTTTTGACCAATTGGAAACCGTTAATATGGCATCACAATACTGAATTATATCCGGAACTTCTTTTAAAAACTTAAGTAGATAACCACGGCCTACAGTTTCTGGCATAATATATGGTATCAGATCGTGGATAGTTATAACTTTTTTGCAGCTTATACTGTCGATGAGACCTATACCGTTTTGAGGAACATGGTATAAGTCAATCCTTTCCTTTACCAGGTTTCCGGGGATATAATTCTGCTGAAAAAATCTGTGATGTTTCCTAGAAGTCATGATTACTTTGGAATTTTTTGAATTGAATCTTTCGTAGTCTCCGCCTGACCAATAGATGTGGTAGTAATCCTCTGAATCCATGCTTAAGAGCTGTGACAGCATATTTTCCGTATAGGTACCTATACCGGTACCTTTGTACCAACTCACACCTCTAGCATCAATGGCTATTCTCATACAATCCTCTCCCCCATAATATTGCAGTATCCATAGGCTGAATTGAGATAGAGATTGAGCCTATATATTAATAATATTAGGTACTTGAACAAAATGTGCAAAAGTAACATTAAAAAGCTGAAAGTAATTTACAGAATTAAGAGGCGCATATCAAAGGGAACACTCATATAATAAAAAAGAAATACTATTTTGGAGGGCTTTTCTTGGATATAGCCTTTGTAAAGAAAATAACCGAAGAGAGGTATGGAATTAACGTAGTTTCTATAGAAAAGATAAAAAATGTATATATGATATGTGATGAGAAAAAAAAATATTGTCTGAAGGTTATAAAATACGAACTGCCTCATTTTCTATTTATTCTCGGTATAATAAATCATCTTCATAATAGTGAATTTGATGCTGTACCTCCAATATTGGAGACCAAAGACAGAAAACAGTACATTGACTTAGACACTAATCACGCATATCTTACACCGTGGATAGATGCTAGGGAGAGCAATTATGACAATCCAATGGATGTAGAGAAAGCTGCAATAACCTTAGCTAAATTACATTCAAGCAGTAGAGGGTTTGCTTTGGAGGATTCCATGAAGCCAAGGATAGGTTGGTTTAAGTGGTCTGAGAATTATAGGACAAGGAAAAATGAAATTTTAGATTTTAAGAAAAGAATTGAAGAAAAGGATAAAAAAACTGAATTTGATGTACAGTACATGGAACATATATACACCGAACTCAATAGGTGTGATAAGGCAATAGAGCACTTAGGGAAAAGTGATTATTATATTAAAATGACTAAAGAAATAAGACTAAGAGGATTTTGTCATCATGATTTTGCTCATCATAATGTATTGATAGGATCAGATGACAAGATAACCGTTATTGATTTTGATTATACTATTTTAGATACTCACCTTCATGATCTATCGAGTTTATTGATAAGAAGAATGAAAAATGGAAAGTGGGATATTGAAGATGCATGTTTCATATTAAATGCCTATGATTCCATATATAAAGTCGAAACCAATGATATTCCTATAATGGCCGCATTTATGGAGTTTCCCCAGGATTATTGGCAGGTAGGGATACAATATTATTGGGAAAAACAGCCATGGGGAGAAGAATTCTTCATAAAGAAGCTTGAAAGAATTTTTGATGATAGTGAAGAGAAACAAGACTTTATAGATGATTTTAGTTCTTTCACATATAAGTGAGATCAGCCTATTCAGATGAATGTACAAAATGCAGGACAGGAGTGATAGTTTTGAATTCTAATCAATATAAAGAATTAAATATATATTTGGAAAGCCGCGGCATTTCTATAGTGAGTTCTTTTGAACAGAAAATCGTGAATGCGCCTTTGTGTAAGCAGGAAATAGATCATCAGCTTCATACTATAAACGAGCTTCATGAAAAAGTTATAGGGATGACAGGATATTCGGGAGGCAGAATACAAAACAATACTGGTAAAAAGGTAGAACAATATAAAATATATATTAAGAAGCTAAAAAGAGAGATTAAAAGAATAAATAGTGATGGTGTTTCTTGTGAATTTGAAAGGGTTTTGATGGAAAAAGCCCCCGAGAATTTAGAGAGAGCGGAAATATGTGTTAAGGAGATATATGATAACGGATACTATAAGCTTATTGAGAGAAGTATGAAGAGAAATGAGGTTTGTTTAGGAAATACTTATGTGGATAATTTGGTTAAAGATAGAAGTATCATGATAAAAAGCCTTAAAAAGTTTTGTTATAACATGGTTGAATTTGATGTAATTTATTTTTTGAGTAAAATCAAAAAAAGAAATGGTAGTATTTTTATGAAAGATGCCATTGAAGAATTTTGCAGGCTTGAGGGTTTGGACAAAAATAGTGAAAGGTTTATATTGGCAGCATTATCATATCCTATAGAATTTATGAAGATATGTGATGGTCACAGATATGGTAAAAAGAATTGGAGCGATGAAGAATATAGTAAAAGATTGATGAGCGCATTAGGAAAAGATGGAGAATTTCTTCTCTGATTTGAAGGGTGGTGTCTAAAATAACGGACAATGTAAGATTTAGAGAAAAAAAGTTCCTGTCCAGATATGATCTGTATGTGGAACTGTTTGAGAGGTTTAATTTAAAAGTAACAGATGTGGTACCTTTACGAAATGTATATTTGTTAATTACGGACAAAGGGAAAAAGATATTGAAGAAGGTTGAATACTCAAAGGAAAGCTTGGAGTTTATCTATGATGCCGTTGAATATATTCGAACTGGATTTAATAGGATAATAAGCTTCAACAGAACTGAAACTGGTGAACTTTATACAATCTGGAACGGGGAGCTGTATTGTATTTTGGATGTGGTAGAAGGAAGAGAATGCGAATTCAGTAATCCACTTGATGTAAGTATAGCAGCTAGAGGAATTGCTGAATTGCATAAGGCTTCTGAGGGATATAAATGCAAGTTTCAGGAAAGATATCTTGTAGGGAGAACTGTTGAAAATTTTAAAAGAAGATGCATTGAACTTAAATTTTTTAAAAATCTCGCTTCTTTACATGAATATAAAAATGATTTTGATAAGGTTTTTCTCGATAATGTTGATTATCACATTGCGGAATCAGAGAAAAGCATAAATTTGTTAAGTACATCTCCATATTTTAAAATCAGTGGAGAAGAAGATAAAATTGCAATTTGCCATCATGACCTTGCACATCATAATATTTTAGTAAATGAAGATAAAGCATATTTTGTAGATTTTGATTATGCAGTGGTAGATTTAAAGGTACACGATATATGTAACTTTATTAACAAGGCTGTAAAAAATTTTGCCTTTGATCTGGATAGAGCTAAAGACATTATTGGTACCTACTGTACGGCTAATACCTTGGATAAAAGAGAAATGGAAGTTCTAGAGGCGTTAATGATTTTTCCGGAAGATTTCTATAGTATTTCAAAGGATTATTACGGACGAAGAAAGGAATGGGATGAAGAGACATTTTTAGATAGACTAATCAGAAAAGTTGAGTATAAGGAGGATAGAGAAGAATTTATAGAAGGTTTCCATTCAATAATATATAAGGCTGTGTGAGTTTTATAGGGAAACAACTTCAAATTTAACTCATATGGCTATAGCGATATGTAAAGGGGCTGCTGAAAAGTAACGGCAGGCTCTTTTTTTTAGGGTGCGATGAATTTAAAATTACATACAGAACTAAGA
>JAEZDX010000334.1 GCA_023417975.1 Bacillota bacterium | reverse complement strand
GACCATGGGAGTGCAGAGAGACGGATCCTTCTCTGAATATATTACAATGCCGGTAGAAAGAATTCTTGATGGAAAAGGACTGGATGCAAAGACATTAGCACTTATTGAGCCATTTTCCATTGGATATCATGCAATAAATAGAGGAAATGTAAAAGCCGCTGACAAAGTGCTTGTGATGGGTGCAGGACCAATAGGGATATTTGCAATGATATCAGCCTTGCTTAAAGGTGCAGAAGTGTATATTGCAGATGTTTTGGACAGAAGACTGCAGCTTGCTACAGAGCTGGGAGCGGCGGGAACAATCAATACAGCTAAGGAGAATCTTGTTGAAAGGGTTAAGGAAATAACAGATAACTGTGGAATGGATGTATGTGTTGAAGCTGCTGGTTTACCTGTTACCTTCCTAAATTGCATAGAAAATGCATGCTTTGGCGGAAAAGTAATTCTCATTGGAAACGGAAAGAGAGAGACAACCTTTAACCATTCAATATTATTAAAGAAGGAATTGGATGTATATGGTTCAAGAAACAGCCTTCACGATTTTGAACCGCTTATAGACATTGTTAGAAGCGGAAAGGTAGATATAAACAAACTTGTCACCAATATTTACAGTTTGAAGGAAGCACCGGAGGCTTTTGAAGCATTGAAGAACAACGATGGAACCTTAGCAAAGGTACTTGTAGAATTCTAATTGTAACTTGAAAGGAGCAGCTACTATGTCATATTTAATTATTGATGCTCATGCTCATCTATGGAAGGAACTTAAAGGCGAAGTGGATAACACTGAGGTGAAAAGTCTTGGAGGCGGCAGGGCTGCTTTTCAGGGAGGTATAAGACAAATGATGCCTCCATATATGATTGACGGTAGTAATACTGCAGAGGTTTTTTTAGCTAATATGGACTATGGCTGTGTATCCGCAGCGGTCATAACACAAGAATATATAGATGGCAATCAAAATGAATATCTTTTGAAAGTTAAAAGCAAATATCCTGATAGATTCAAAATATGCGGCATGACGGATTTCAGAAAGCCGGGATATTTGAAAGATGTTTCAGATATGTGCAATGGAAGCTTTGACTGTATCAAAATACCGGCTCAAAGGCTCATATGGAACAATGAAAGAGTTTATCTTACTGAAGATGAAATGCTCAAGGCTTTTGACATTATGGAACAAAAAGGAGTAATACTTTCCATTGATCTTGCAGAAGGTGACATGCAGGTAGAAGAAATGAAGACTATTATTTCCACGTTTCCTAAGCTTAAAATTGCAATAGGTCATTTTGGAATGGTTAATCGGCCAAATTGGGAGAGTCAGATATTTCTTGCAGAAAATAAAAATGTAATGATTGAATCAGGCGGAATAACTTGGCTATTTCATAATGAGTTTTATCCATATAATGGTGCAATTGAAGCGATAAAAAGAGCAATTGAGCTGGTAGGAATAGATAAGCTAATGTGGGGCTCGGACTATCCAAGGACAATGACAGCAATAACCTATAATATGGCTTTTGATTTTATTACAAAAACTAAAGAACTAAGTGAAGTAGAAAAATCGAAATTTCTAGGTGAGAATGCCGTGAAGTTCTATGGATTTAATTCTCTGCAAAAACCTGTGTATGTGAAAAATATGGTTGAGGATTAATTACATATATCGCACTAAAAATCTTACATTGTGCCCAGCGAAAAATCCAATGTTCACGGATTTTTTGTGTAAGCAGAATGTAATAGATTTTATGCGATATATATAGCGATATGATAATAAGAGGAGTGTAATATTATGAAGCTGAATAGAAAAGAGATAGAGAATGTTAATCTGTATCCGGAAAGAATAATTCAATTTGGAGAAGGCAATTTTTTAAGAGCCTTCGTAGACTGGATAATTTACAATATGAATAAGAAGTGCGGCTTTAACTCAGGAGTAGTAGTTGTACAACCAATAGAACATGGCATGGTAAGTAAGGTTAACGAGCAAGAGGGTTTATACACCGTGTATTTAAATGGTATAAAGGACGGGAAAACAGTCAGTGAGCATACTATAATCGATTCAATAAGTAGGGGAATTAATCCTTATGAAAATTATGATGAATATATGAAGGTAGCAAGAAATCCTGAACTTAGATTTGTCATATCAAATACTACAGAAGCGGGAATTGCTTTTGATGCAGAAGATAAATTAGAGTTAACGCCTCAAAAAACATATCCCGGCAAACTGACAGTTTTTTTGTATGAGAGATTTAAGACCTTTAACGGAGCAGAAGATAAAGGGCTTATAGTAATACCTTGTGAACTTATAGATAAAAATGGAGAAAAGCTTAAAAAAGCTATAATAAAGTACTGTGATTTATGGAAGCTTACAGAAGAATTTAAGAATTGGGTGCTTAGTGCCAATATATTCTGCGATAGCCTTGTAGACAGAATAGTTCCGGGATACCCAAGAGATAAAATGGAGGCTATTTCAAAGGAATTAGGATATGAAGATAACTTGGTAGTTGAAGGTGAACATTTTCACTTATGGGTAATACAAGCACCTGAAGAAGTTAAAAATGAATTCCCTGCTGACAAAGCCGGATTAAATGTATTATTTGTAAAAGATTTAACTCCGTATAAGACAAGAAAGGTTAGAATTTTAAATGGAGCTCATACTACTATGGTACCTGTTTCATATATGTATGGAATTGATACTGTAAAAGAGACTGTAGAACACGAGACTCTAGGAAAGTTTGTACAAAGTGCTTTGTATGAAGAAATTATTCCAACCCTTGATTTACCTAAAGAAGAATTGGAGTACTTTGCCGGAGCGGTTTTGGAAAGATTCAAGAATCCGTTTATAAAGCATTATTTGATGAGCATATCACTAAATTCAATGTCAAAATACGAGACTAGAGTGCTTCCGTCACTAATTGAATTTTATAACAGAAAGAAGCAGCTGCCAAAGAGGCTTGTATTCTCCCTTGCTGCATTAATAGAATTTTACAAGGGAGATAGAAATGGAGAAAAGATAGCTCTATCTGATAATGACGACATATTGGAGTTATATAGCGGACTTTGGTCCAATTATGATGGCAGTGAAGCCGGTATTAGAAAGATAGTTACAGAAGTACTAGGCTATGAAAGGAATTGGAAGCTTGACCTTAATAGCATAGAAGGACTTACAGACTTGACTTCATATTACTTAGCCTTAATAGAAAAGGTAGGCATGAAAGAAGCTGTTAATGAGGTGATTTAGTGAGAAGCTTTATTAAGATAAATCCTAAGGATAATGTGATTGTAGCTTTAACCGATATTAAGAGAAATCAAGTACTTCAAGTAGATGGAAGTAGTTTAGAGGTCAAAGAGGATATTGGAAGAGGACATAAAATTGCATTAAAAGACATGGAAACCGGGAAAGACATAATAAAGTACGGATTTCCTATAGGACATGCTACAAACAATATAACCGGAGGTACGCTTGTTCATAGTCACAATATGTCAACAAATCTTAAAGGTATAAGTGAATATAGCTATAGCAAAAAAAATGTTCAATTAAAGAAGAAGCTTTCAGACCTTAAATTTAAAGGCTATAGAAGAGAAAATGGAGAAGTAGGAATCAGGAATGAATTATGGATTGTTCCTACAGTGGGTTGTGTAAATGGTATCGCTGATGAAATTATAAAGGCTTTTAAAAGCTCTGTTAATCCATCCGCTGCAGACAGTGTGCAAGTATTTAAGCATAATTACGGCTGTTCACAGCTTGGTGAGGATCATGAGAACACAGTAAAAATCCTTGGTGATATAGTCAAGCATCCTAATGCCGGAGGAGTACTTGTTCTTGGCCTTGGTTGTGAAAATAACACTATCTCAGCGTTTAAGGAGAAGCTTGGAAGCTATAATAAAAAAAGAGTAAAGTTTTTGACAGCACAAGAAGTATCGGATGAAATATCCGAAGGGGTAATGCTTTTAAGTGAACTATATGGAAATATGTTAAAGGACACTAAAGAAGATATATCCATAGCTGAGCTCAAAATCGGACTTAAATGCGGTGGGTCGGATGGCTTATCGGGAATAACTGCAAATCCTCTACTGGGAGTATTTTCGGATTTTTTAACAGCCGCAGGTGGAACTACAATATTGACAGAAGTTCCTGAGATGTTTGGTGCCGAGCAAATACTTATGGATAGAGCGGAGAACGAGGAAGTATTTCATAGAATAGTAAAGCTTATAAACAATTTTAAAAGTTACTTTATGGAATATAAGCAGCCTATATATGAGAATCCTTCACCCGGAAACAAAGCGGGAGGAATAACTACTTTAGAAGAAAAGTCCTTGGGATGTACACAAAAATGCGGAAATGCAGAAGTAATCGATGTACTGGGCTATGGAGAAGCAGTGAAGAATAAGGGGTTGAATCTCCTTAATGCCCCGGGAAATGATCTCGTAGCTGCTACAGCGTTAGGAGCTTCCGGTTGTCATATGGTGCTTTTTACAACAGGAAGAGGAACTCCTTTCGGCAGTTTTGTTCCTACTGTAAAAATATCTACAAATAGTCAAATTTACAAACTAAAGCCTCATTGGATAGATTTTAATGCAGGCAGCTTGGTTGAAGATATTGATATGAAGGATGTATTGGAAGACTTCATAAACTATATATTAAAGGTAGCCGGCGGAGAATATACAAACAACGAAAAGTATAATATAAGAGAAATATCCATTTTTAAAAATGGTGTAACTTTATAAATAAAATACAGCTGTTTGTTCAATATTCTTATATATTTATCAATATCCTTTGATTTACACGCCTAAAATTAATACCTATAATTATATTATCAGCTTAAAATAATTATATATTTTAAGCTGATTATTTTATATAAAAATCTTATTGAGGTGATTAAGATGATAAATATTCAAAAATATTGGGAAGATTTAAATGTTATGCATGTTAACAGATTAACACCGAGATCCTATTATATACCTTATGACGATGCCGAAAATGCATTGCAAAGAAAGAGGGGAGCCTCCGCGTTTTATCAAAATTTGAATGGAAGCTGGAAGTTTAAGTTTTATAATAGCGTAAAGCAGGTAGAGGACACCTTCTATAAGGAAGATACTTCTGTTATAGATTGGGACAATCTCATTGTTCCTTCTTGCTGGCAGGTAAAAGGCTATGATAAATGCAATTATACAAACATAGATTATCCTTTTCCCTATGATCCTCCTTTTGTGCCTAATGAAAATCCCGCAGGTACATATGTGCGAGAATTTAATGTTGGTGAAAACTGGGATGGTAAATCAAAATATGTAGTTTTTGAAGGAGTAAATTCATGCTTCTATGTTTGGATTAACGGTATGTTTGTAGGCTACAGCCAAGGAAGCAGAATGCCTGCAGAGTTTGATGTTACTAAATTTGTAAGAAGCGGAAAGAATAAAATAGCTGTGCTTGTACTTAAGTGGTGCGACGGAACCTATCTGGAGGATCAAGATCAATGGCGTTATTCAGGAATATTTAGAGATGTGTATTTACTGGCCAGAGACGAGGCACATGTTGTAGATGTATTCAGTAGGCAGGAGCTGGCTGTAGACTTTAGTACAGCTTCATTGAAATGCGAAATAGAAACTGTAGGAAGCTGCGATGTGGCAGTAGAACTAAGAGATGCTGAAGGTGAAAAGGTTGCTGAAGGCAGAGAGCATATAGATGAAAAAGGCAATGTAGTGCTGAAAATAGACAAGCCGGTGTTATGGAATGCAGAAAAACCATACTTGTATAAATTATTTGTTTACAGCGGCGAAGAGATACTTCTTTTTAACATTGGATTTAGGAAGATTGAAGTGGCAGGTGGTGTGTTCACCATTAACGGCAGAGCGGTAAAGTTAAAAGGTGTGAACCATCATGATTCCCATCCGGAATTCGGGCAAGCTATTCCGCTAAATCATATGAAAAAAGACCTTATGCTAATGAAACGTCATAATGTTAATGCTATAAGAACCTCACATTATCCTAATGACCCCCGTTTTTTGGATTTGTGTGATGAATATGGTTTTTATGTCATAGATGAAGCCGATTTGGAATGCCACGGAGTGTGCAGCGCAGGGGGATGGAAAGAAGGTGCCTTCCATGCCTTAACAAAGGATCATGAATGGAGAAAGGCTTTTTTGGATAGAGCAGAGAGATTGGTGGAAAGGGATAAAAATCACCCTTCCGTTATCATTTGGTCTATGGGAAATGAATCGGGTTATGATGCAAACCATATTGCCATGGCTCAATGGACCGGCAAAAGGGATAATTCAAGATTAGTACATTACGAAGGCGCGGCACAACATTATAAGGGC
>JAEZDX010000270.1 GCA_023417975.1 Bacillota bacterium | reverse complement strand
CTACAGTACCTATATCTCTTCCATCCATAATAATGTCAAACTTATTTGCAAGATTTCTCTGAAGTTCAACCAACCGCTGTCTAACTTCAGAAATAGAAGCATAGAAGGCTACATTTTTATTTATCTGCGGGAGGTTCAGGCTATCTGTTATATCTTCACCGTCTACGAATAAATTATCATTTTCAAAATACATATCCATGTTGTCTATAATACTGCATAATTTTTCTATATTATCTGGAGAGACATTTTGCTCTATGGCTTTCTTTGTTACAGTTCTATACATTAAACCACTATTAATATACATTATCCCAAGTTTTTTAGCCACTTTTTTTGCAATTGTGCTTTTTCCTGCTCCGGCTGGTCCATCTATTGCTATAGAAATTCTCATGAAAATCCGCCTTTCGTTTATATAGTATATATTATTCTATAAAAAAACATAAAATCCTTTTTAACTATAACTTTTCTTGCTCACCTACAGCTTTGCCTGCAATGTAACCGGTAGATAAAGCAATTTGAATGTTGTATCCACCTGTATAGGCGTCTACATCTATAACTTCACCAGCAAAGAAAAGGTTATTAATCAACTTCGAGCGCATAGTAGAAGGATCAATCTCCTTAGTATCTACACCACCGGCAGTTACTATAGCTTCTTCTATAGGACGAAGCCCCTTTATAGTAAATCTAAAGTGTTTAATGGTATTAGCCAAATTTCTTCTTTCTTGCTTTGTAATGGAATGAACCTTCTTATCTTCTGGAATACCTGCCGCCCATATAATTCTATTTATAAGCTTTTGAGGTAAAAGTTCATTTAAGGAATTTTTTATATCCTTATTTTTATATTCTTCAAAATCATGTTGGATTCTTCTGTCCAGCTCATCATCTGAAAGTGCCGGTTTTAAATCAATTTCTGCATGCATTTGCATACTTGAATCAACTACCCTACTTCCGCTTAGAACTATTGGTCCTGAAACACCGAAATGAGTAAAGAGCATCTCACCAAACTCAGAAAAAAGCTTTTTTTTATCTTTATATATTTTAAATTCTACATTTTTTAGTGATAAGCCCTGAAGCTCTCTTACCCATTCTTCCTTCAGTTCAATTGGAACAAGAGAGGGTTTTAAAGGAACTATATTATGTCCGAGCTTTTGAGAAATAATAAATCCTTCACCCGTTGATCCGGTAAGAGGATATGATTTGCCTCCAGTGCATAATATATAGTTATCCGCATAAATTCTTTGATTATTATCTAATACTATGTATTCAATTCTGTCATTAAACTTTGTCATTTCATTAAGCTTAGTCTTAAATCGAATTTCAACATTACTTTTGAGAAGTTCTTTTTGGAATGCATTAATTATATCTGAGGATTTATCAGACTCAGGAAAGACTCTTCCACCTCTTTCAATTTTAAGCTTTACACCTGCTTTCTCAAACAGTTCCATAGTATTTTCGTTAGTAAAACTGTATAAAGCACTATATAGAAAAGAAGGATTTCCCGGTATATAGTCAAAAAATTCGCTTATATCCTTGGCATTTGTAATGTTACATCTGCCTTTCCCTGTAATGAAGAGCTTTTTGCCAAGCTTTTCATTAGCTTCCAGTAAAATAACTCGACTACTTTTTGATGCCTCTAAAGCCGCCATCATTCCTGCAGGCCCGGCACCTATAACCACAGTTGTTTTCATAAAGTTACACCTCATCTTTAAAGTGTTTTTAAAGAAAAAAGTAAGTATAAATTCAAACTTTTCCTTACTTAGCTATTGTAAAACAAAAACCACCAGAAAAAAAGACCTTGTAAGGTCCTTTAATAGTATATTATTTGTCTTCTCCACTCTTATATGTATAAACATTAAATTCTTCCCATATTTCTTCTAAATCAGTAAATATGGAGGAAATCTTCTCTTTCTCCCTTAGTCCAACTGCAATTATCAATGCATTGATTACACTTAAGGGAGCGACTAAAGAATCAACAAAAGAAGCCATATTACTTTGGGCAATAAGGGTATAATCTGCTTTTGAAGCTAAAGGAGAAAGCAAACTGTCTGTAATAGCAACGACCTTTGCTCTTCTGCTTTGAGCAAAGCTAAGTGCTTCTATAGTTCTATTTGCATATCTGGGAAAGCCTATTCCTATTACAAGATCCTCTTCATTTACATTAAACATTTGCTCAAAAATATCACTTATGCCATAGCCCACGACTTTTACATTGTCTAATATTATATTAAGGTAAAATCCCAAGAATTCTGCCAGAGCAGTTGAACTTCGAAGGCCAATTATATAAATAGACTTTGCTGCAAAGATACTCTTTACAACTTCCTCAAAGGTTCTATGATTTATTTTTTCTAAGGTAGCTCTGATATTTTCTATATCCGATTTTAATACTCCTTTTAGAGCATTTTCTTCACTTATATAGTCATTAGACAGTTCTATTCTTTGAACTGTAGTTAACTTATTCTTTATAAGCTCCTGCAGCGCCTTCTGAAGTGTCGGGTAACCGCTATAACCTAATTCGTTAGCAAATCTTACTACGGTAGACTCACTTACTCCAACGCTACTTCCAAGCTTTGCGGCAGTCATAAAGGCAGCTTTATCATAGTGCTTAAGTATATATTCTGCTATAAGCTTTTGGCCTTTACTCAATCTGGGAAATTTTATTTGAATCAATCGCATTAAATCTTGTTTTTCATTTTCCATCACCGAAATCCACTCCTAAGTAAAACATTTGCAAGGATAGATTCATTTTACCATCAATTGAAAAATTGTTCAACACAATATTCATTTTTGATAATTTTACAATGAACTTTAATAAATCAGGCTTGTAACAGTATAGATTTTTTCACTTTTCTTTGAAGCTTAAAACAAAAAAGCAATTCTAATAATGATGATTTCCAATATGAATCCTTCATTTCTTTTCTATGACAATAAGCTCAGGAGGACTGTTTTTCCTGTTAATAAATTTATACTTCTGCAGCATGTCTTTATTATATTTTGTGCTAAAGTACTGACGTCATTTACATAATTAAACACAGGCTCACCTTTTTATAAACTTTTTAAATAATTTATTTCGTCGGAAGTTAAATGTCTCCAACTGCCGATTTTAATATTTCCAAGTGACAAATCACCTACTCTTATTCTCTTAAGTTCAAGTACCGGATTTCCGATGTTTTGGCACATTCTTCTGATTTGCCTGTTTTTACCTTCATGAATTGTTATTTTTACTTCTGAGCTAGAGCTATGCTGCTTTAGCAGTTTGATATCTGCAGGAGCTGTAATGTATCCTCCGATATCAATTCCCGTGTTAAAGAGTTTTATCTTAGCATCATTTAAAGTTCCCTTGATAAGAGCAATATAGGTTTTATTTATTGCTTTTCTTGGATGTATAACTTTATTATAAATATCTCCATCATTTGTTAGTAATAAAAGCCCAGAGGTATCATAATCCAGCCGTCCTATTGGGAAAATTCTCTCAGATATATTTATGAGGTCTATTACAGTAGGTCTGTTTTTTTCATCCTTTACAGTAGTAACATAGCCGGTTGGCTTATTTAACACGATATATATTTTTGTTTCTTCAGGTACAATTGGCCTGCCGTTTACAGCTACTTTGTCAATTGAAGGTTTTACCTTTGTACCAAGTTCCGTAATTAAAATATCATTTACCGACACACTTCCTCGAAGTATTAATTCCTCACACTTTCTCCTTGAAGCAATGCCGCATCGTGCCATATATTTTTGAAGTCTTTCTTCCATTTTTATCACCAAAATTCTTTATATTTAAATTCACAAAACTTTATCTATAAAATTATATAAATTACTTACACAGAAATCAACAGTTTTTAAAGAAGCGGATTTCTGCATTTAAATTATTTTCTTCTACATTTAAACTTATATATGAACACCACTTTTCTTTTCGCTTGTAAAATAAGGAACCAGGATTCATATATAAAATACCTTTCTGAGTAAAGATACTCGCCTTGTGACTATGTCCATACAATATTATATCAACAGCATCTTCATCAAACATTTTTTCTACACGTTGTAAAGTAGTTCCCTTATTACCGTGACCGTGAAATATTCCTATTGAATATCCTTGTATATTAATTATTACTTTCTCCTTTAGTTCAGCTTTACATCTGTCATCATCGTTATTTCCATGTACAGCTACACATTTTTTTGAGGCAATAATAGTCTCATAGGTTTTATAACTCAATAGATCTCCACAATGGATTATTAAATCAAAATCCTCTATAGAATCCAGAAATTGCTTTAATCTATCTATATTTTTATCCTTTAAATGAGTGTCTGAAATAACTACAAGTCTCATGACTTCCTCCATAAAACATTCCATTTTTATTGTTTAGTTTTCAATATTGTAAACAAAAATATAACATAAAAAAGCTTAAAAGCTTAAAAATATTACTGGAGGTGTTAATAATGAAAAAAATATTAGCTATAACGAGTCTTTTAATGGCAATACTCACAGTAAATGTTTCAGCTCAGCCTATAACATATGTAGTTCAGCCGGGTGATTCCATGTGGAAAATTGCAAGTAAATATGAGGTTGGAGTAAGCGAAATTATTGCATCTAATCCAAGTGTAAGTAATCCTTCTATGATATATCCCGGCCAGAAATTGGTAGTTCCAACTTTGAATGATATTAAAGCCATGGAGAATGAGGTTATTCGCCTTGTCAATGTTGAAAGATCCAAAAAAGGACTTCAGCCTTTAGTTCAAAACTGGCAGCTTTCAAGGGTAGCTAGATATAAATCGCAGGATATGATTAATAAAAATTATTTTTCTCATACGTCTCCTACCTACGGTTCACCTTTTACAATGATGCAAAATTTTGGCGTTAAATTCTCTGCCGCAGGTGAAAATATAGCAATGGGACAGACTTCGCCTAGTGCTGTAATGGTTTCATGGATGAATTCGCCGGGCCACAGAAGTAATATTTTAAGTCCCACGTATAATCAAATAGGAGTTGGTCTTGCAATAGATAAAAGTGGTAAAAAGTATTGGACACAGCAGTTTATAAAAACTATGTATTAAAACAAATTATATGGCGCCTAAATGCACAATGCAGGGT
>JAEZDX010000156.1 GCA_023417975.1 Bacillota bacterium | reverse complement strand
CTCTCGGAGTATTGGTTTTTATAACCATTCCATCACTTACAGGAGTTGAACAGGCAGGTGCCAGATTTTTTCTGCCTTCAACTTCAACAACACAAACACGACAGGTACCTTTGCAGTTTTCAGTCTTTCCATCCTGAAGATACATATGACATAATGTTGGTATTTCAATTCCAAGGCTTTGCGCAGCTGAAAGTATAGATGCGCCTTCTTCTATTTCAACTGTTTTATCATTTATTTTAACTTTAACCATTATTCCTCACCTCCTATTACCCCAGTACTATTGCTTTTACAGGACATGAATTAAAGCAAGCACCGCATTTTATACATTTATCTTGGTTAATTATATGTTTTACTTTCACTTTTCCTTCAATAGCATTTACAGGACAACCTCTAGAACATTTTGTACAGCCTATACATTTTTCAGATATGCCGTACTTCAGTAAGCCTTTGCAGTTTCCTGCGGGACACTTCTTTTCTTTTACATGCGCTTCATATTCATCCATAAAATACTTCATAGTACTTAAAACTGGATTTGCAGCAGTTTGACCAAGACCACACAGAGCAGTATCTTTTATTGTTTCAGCTAATACCTCCAATTTTTTTAGGTCCATCATGGAAGCCTTTCCCTCGGTTACTTTGTTAAGCATCTCTAACAATCTTTTACTTCCCACTCTGCAAGGCGTACATTTTCCGCAAGATTCATCTACAATGAATTCCATGTAAAACTTTGCAATATCAACCATACAATTCTCTTCATCCATAACGATCATCCCTCCGGAGCCCATCATTGAGCCTATGGAAGTCAAGGAGTCATAGTCAATAGGTACATCAAGCAATTCAACAGGTATGCAGCCTCCCGAGGGTCCTCCTGTTTGAACTGATTTTAATGCTTTTCCATCTTTAATTCCTCCGCCTATGTCATAAATTATTTCTCTAAGCGTTATACCCATAGGCACTTCCACAAGTCCTACGTTATTTATTTTTCCGGCCAAGGCAAAAACTTTTGTACCTTTAGATTTATCTGTCCCTATGGAGCTGTACCATTCTGCTCCTTTATTAATAATTGCAGCCACATTGGCAAAGGTTTCAACATTGTTTACGCAAGTTGGTTTATTCCAAAGGCCGCTTTCGGCTGGGAAAGGCGGCTTATTTGTAGGCTCACCTCTGCAGCCTTCTATAGAGTGTATTAGAGCAGTTTCTTCACCGCACACAAATGCTCCTGCACCATATTTAATTTCAATGTCAAAATCAAAGTTGCTGCCCAATATATTTTCTCCTAGAAGCCCACTATGTCTTGCTTCACCTATAGCGATACGAAGTCTGTGAATTGCCAGGGGATATTCCGCTCTGATGTATATAAAGCCTTTTGTAGCCCCAATAGCATAACCGGCTATTGCCATGGCTTCCAATACACTATGCGGATCGCCTTCCAATATGGATCTATCCATAAAAGCCCCCGGATCACCTTCATCTGCATTGCAGATAATATATTTTTGTTCACTTTCATAAGCTTTAGCAAAAGACCACTTCTTTCCAGTTGGGAAGCCACCGCCGCCTCTTCCCCTTAATCCGGATTTTATCATTTCATCTATAACTTGATCCGGTGACATTTCCGTCAATACCTTCCCTAGAGCTTTGTATCCGTCCGCAGCTATATACTCCCTTATATCCTCAGGGTTAATGACACCACAATTTCTAAGTGCAATCCTTAGCTGTTTTTTATAGAAAGACATGTCGGATTGTGTCTCAACTTTTTTCTTTAAAGTAGGTTCTTCATAAAGCAGCCTTTCCACTATGTTACCGTTTACAATATGACTATTAACAATCTCTTTTGCATCTTCCGGTGTTACTTTTACATAGAATGTATTGTCAGGAACTATATGCACAATAGGACCTTTTGCACAAAACCCAAAGCAACCGGCCAAAACTACTTTTACATCCTCCTGAAGACCTGCAGCCTCTATTTCTTTCTTTAAATTTTCCATTATCTCATTAGAATTTGATGAGACACACCCTGTACCCTGGCATATCAATATATGCCTTTTCTTTGCTTCCTTTTTTGAATCAAAATCTATTCTTACATCAATTAATTTCTTCATTTCTTCCGCGCATTTAGTCAAATCATTAACATTTTGTATTTTATTCATATTTCCACCTCCTTTTACTTATATTCTTCCAAAACCTTATCTACATCGCCTTTTGTAAAATGTCCATACACCCTATTATTTATCATTACTACCGGTGCCAGCCCGCAAGCCCCAACACAGCGTAATGTATCAAGGGTATAAAGACCATCTTTTGTAGTTTCTCCTTCTTTAATCTTAAGTCTGTTCTTAAATTCATCAACTATCTCTCCTGAACCCCTAACAAAGCAAGCAGTACCGGTACAAACATTAATAACATATTTTCCTTTTGGCTCTGTTGAAAAATATGAGTAAAAGCTAATTACCCCATAGACCTTTGAAACAGGAATTGAAAGCTTTTCGGCAACATACTCCTGAAGCTCCTCTCCTAAATACCCAAATAATTCTTGGGCTTTATGGAGTACTGAAATTAGAGAACTTTCTTTGTCATGCTGCTCTTTGATAAAGTCATCGAGTTCATTGAATCTTGGATCTTTTTTACACACAATATTCCTCCTCTTATTAAATATAGTGTATAAGTTAGTAGATTGAATGTTGGAAAGAATGTTAACACAACAGTTTGTTAATAAATTAACTTATCACTGTTATTATAACAAATATATGTTAACATTACCATTATTTTTATAATTTAGTGTGCATAAACTATCATTAAAGTTATATAAATTTGTTGTATTGGATATATTGTTGTTTTTTTAGGACCTAAAATTGACATTATTTTCAGCATTAATCAATCACTTGTCAATCAATCGATTAATTCAGTATGATATATTTAATATTGCAATATATTGTTATATTTTTAACCACCTTACTGCTTTTCCTTTAAAACTAACTTATAATATACAATTTCATACATAAATTTGTCAAAATGAAAATTTGTTAAAGCTTTAAAGTTTTCATTTTAAATTTGAATATCTATAAAAAACCGCTGATAACAATATTGTTATCAGCGGTTTTAACTAATCTTATCTGCATACATTCAATAACCATTGAATTATATCATCAACAACTTCCTGCCTGTCTATTTCATTTAATAGCTCATGTCTGCAGCGCTCATATAGTTTATAATGTATTTTAGTCTGACG
>JAEZDX010000144.1 GCA_023417975.1 Bacillota bacterium | reverse complement strand
CCCTTATACTCTGTGCCTTACTGACAAATTCATATTTATCGAATATAAGCTCCTCACCCATATCATATTCTTCAACATTGACCCCCATTAGAGCTGCATAGAATTTATACATAGAAAAATCCGGTTTTATTGTAAGCAGTGTATCTCCTTTATCTAAAAAGCCATTAACTAAAATTTGAATTAGTTCATCGGAGCCATTTCCCGCCATTATGTTGTTTGAGGACATTCCACAATATTCTCCATATAGCCTACAGATAATATCTGCATCCGGATCCGGATATCTATTATACAGAACCCTTATTAACTCATCTTTCATCTCAGCTTCTACTTCCTTAGGCAGAGCTATAAAACTTTCATTGGCATCAAGCTTAACTTCATACTGAGTTTTATCCACCACATAAGGTTTAATATTTCTCATTTTATCGCTTATATATAGCCTTCCCATTATTCTAACCTCACTCTTATGGAATTTGCATGAGCTGTAAGCCCCTCGGTTTCTGCCAGTTTTATTGCTGCACTTCCGATTTTGTTAAAAGCCTCCTCTGTATAATGCAAAAAACTGGACTTTTTTATAAAGCTATCTACTGAAAGCGGAGAGAAAAATCTTGCTGTTCCGCTGGTAGGTAATACATGATTAGGTCCTGCTATATAATCTCCTAAAGGCTCAGGGGCATATTGTCCTAAAAATATTGAACCTGCATTTTTTATTTCTCCTAAATATCTCATAGGTTCCTCAACCATGAGCTCTAAATGCTCCGGTGCAATATCATTGGCAATTTTAATACAAGACTTTATATCTTCTGTCACAATAATAGCACCGTAATCTTCAATAGAACTTTGAATTATCTCCTTCCTGCTCATATTTTGAACCTGCAGATTAAGCTCCTCCCTTACTTCATGTGCCAATTCCATGGAATTTGTTACAAGTATAGCTGAAGATAATACATCATGTTCTGCCTGGGACATTAAATCTGCTGCAATGAACCTTGCATTGGCTTTTTCATCGGCTATTACAAGAATTTCGCTTGGCCCAGCTATCATATCTATATCAACATGCCCGAAGACACTTCTCTTGGCTGTAGCTACATATATATTTCCGGGTCCTACTATCTTATCAACCTTTTCAATAGTTTTCGTTCCATATGCCAAGGCGGCTATTGCCTGAGCACCTCCGATTTTATATATTTTATCTACTCCTGCAACTTTTGCTGCCGCCAGAATATTTGGATTAACTGTACCGTCTTTTGACGGTGGGGTTACCATTACTAAGTTTTCTACTCCTGCTACCTTAGCTGGGATGGCATTCATCAAAACTGAAGATGGATATGCTGCTGTTCCACCAGGTACATAAATGCCTACATTTTGTAAAGCTCTTATGTTTTGACCAAGTATAACTCCATCCTCCTTAGTTATTAACCATGACTTTTGCTTTTGTTTTTCGTGATAGAACCATATATTATTCTTCGCTATATTTAAAGCTTCTATAAATTCTTTCTCCACATTATCCAAAGCTGCATTTATCTCAGCTTCCGTTACTAAGAAGTCACTTATGTCAACTCCGTCAAATCTTTTTGTATAATCTGCGAGAGCTTCATCTCCGTGATTTTTTACATCTCTTAAAATAGTTTCCACGATATTGTATACTTCCTGCTGTACTTCATCACTTCTGTCCTTCAGATTTTCTACACATTCTTTCTCCAAACTTCCATTTGATTGTATTATTTCAATCATTAAAAAAACGCCCCCTGATAATTTATTTGAAATCTTCGCCCCTATACATATATTCCTGTAATTTACCTGTTAATCCTTCAATCTCTTCTTTTTTCATCTTTAAGCTAGCCACATTGACTATCATTCTTGCACTGATGTCACATATCTCCTCCAAAACTACCAAGCCGTTTTCCTTTAATGTGGTACCTGTCTCCATAATATCCACAATGGCATCAGCCAAGCCAAGTATTGGTGCCAATTCAACAGAGCCTTCTATTTTAATTATCTCTACGTCTATACCTTTGCTCCTAAAATATTTTCTTGCCACTTCCGGATATTTTGTAGCTATTTTTTTATGATTATAACCGCTGTACAAATCCGTATATTCTTTTGCCGCCACAATAAATTTACACTTGCCTATCTGTAAATCCAGAACTTCATAATAATTTTTTCCCAATTCCATCAAGGTATCCTTCCCTACTATTCCTATATCTGCTACCCCGTGATCAACATAGGTTACTACATCACTGGCTTTTGCAAGAAAAAAATCTATGTTTGGATTATCCAGATGGAATACCAGTTTTCTTCCCTTGTTCTTTAACTGTAGGCAGTCAATTCCTACTTGTTCAAAAATTTCTATTGCTCCTTTTTCAAGACGTCCTTTTGTAAGAGCGATTTTCAAATTTTTCACAATGACACCTCCGTCAGAGAAAATCTATATACGCATAGGGCTACAGTATCGAATTCGTAGATCTCTCCACCCTTCTCTATCAATAGGACCTTTCTTATTTTTCTCCTTTGTGCGTACTCAATAGTTTGCTCCTTTTCATCAAATAGTGTGATTTCACATTTGAAGCCTAACTTCACTATGCTTTCGGCTAAAGTATGTGCCTGAGAAAGTCTTTCTAGGCTGCAGTGAATTATATATTCCGGACTAATGCCTTCCTTTAC
>JAEZDX010000094.1 GCA_023417975.1 Bacillota bacterium | reverse complement strand
ACCATACTCCCTCAAGCAATGAAGTTGCTGCATTACCCATAATAAATGAAAGCCTGTTTCCCGGTGACAGATATATTAGTTCCAAGGTTCCGGAAATACGCTCAAATGAAAATCTCCAAGCAGATTGAATTAATGAGTGAAAAAACAATAAACAAGTATAACCTATGAGCACAAAAACTATAAGATTACCTTCATTTAAATAGTCAATGCTGATGTTATTTAAATCAAAGGGCTTAAAATTGTAATAAGCAGATATGAAAGTTAGAACCGGCCATAAAAATAAAGATACATATATTATTTTACTGTGAAAATAATTTTTGTGCTGCTTTCTCATCTCAGCCTTCAATACTTTGAAAAAGTAATTCATTATTAAGCCCCCCTTGAAAGTTTTAGAATGGCATCTTCCAAGCCGGGTTCCTTTGTATAAAAGTTTTTTATAGGCATGTCATGGGACAATAGTACTTTTGATATTTGCATAGTCAAATCCACAGGTGATTTGATCACATACATGTTATTTTTCTCATCAAGCTCCATAGTGCAGTTTTTAAGGTTGCTGCAAATATTAGTTATATCATTATGAAGCTTACTATTTAAATTATTTAGTTCAATACAAAGCACCTTTTCCTCCCAAGCAAGCTGTGAAAGCTCCTTTGGACTGCCTTTTGCTATTATCTTCCCTTCATTCATGATGTAGATATACTCACACAGCTCCTCCACTTCTTGAAGATAATGCGAGGTAAGCAATATGGATTTCCCTTCATTGTAGGCGATTCTCTTAATGTGGCTTCTCAGCTCCTTTGCTATAACTGCATCCAATCCCAAGGTAGGTTCGTCCATAAAAATGTAATTCGGATTATTTATAAGTCCTCTTGCTATTTGAAGTCTCTGTTTCATTCCCTTTGAATATCTTTCAACAGGTATATCGCCTTTTTCGCTTAAGCCTACAATATTTAGAAGATTATCAATCCTGTTATTAAGTTCTCTGTCTTCAATATTATAAAGCTGCCCGAAATACCACAGGTTCTCTCTGCCGGTAAGCCTCCAATAGATCATTCTTTCTCCTCCGGCAACCATATTAATTCTTTTCTTAACTGCTGAGGGTGCCTTAACTGCATCAACGCCATCTACGGTAATAGTACCTGAGCTAGGCAGCAGCAGCGTTGAAAGCATTTTTATAGTAGTAGTCTTACCTGCACCGTTAATTCCAAGGAGACCCACTATTTGCCCCTCTCTTATCTCAAGGTCTATACCCCTTACTGCCTCAACAAAATGCCTGTCATATTTCAAAAATCCTTTTCTGATCCTTGTATCATAAGTCTTTTTTAAATTATTGATAATTATCATACTATCCCTCCATTAACCAAACGTTTTTTCAAGTGCAATGATTTCTACCTTCTTTAAAAGCTTAAAACCGATAAAGCAATACACGAGACTTACAACTAATATAATGGCAAAGCTTTGCAGCTGTTCCATTATGCCAAGTCCTCGCAGTGAGCTATTTCTTATAATATCAAAGGAGTAAGTAATGGGAATAACTTTTGATATCCACTGCAGGTATTGCGGAAGATACTGAACCGGAAACGTTACTCCGCATAAAAGAAACATTAAAGAAAACAGGGTGTTTTGTGAGATATATGTATCCCTCGTATAAAGCATGATTGTTGCAAGTATCATTGATACCGAAAAGTATGATAACAAAGAAAGTATGAAAGCTATGAAGGTGGCTACAAAATTTATCTTGGAGAAGCTAACTCCAAAAGGCACGCATACAAGCAACGTTATAAACATTTCCCCTACAGCAGTTATAGTCTGTTGAAGCATATTACCTAGAAAATATTGAACTCGGCTGAAGGGTGCTATCATTAAGCTGTCCAGAGTGCCCTCTCTAAGTTCGGTTATCAAGCTTCTGCTTACATTAAGGCAGGTTCTTACCGCCAACAGATAAGTAACACTCCCCACAATAACATAGCTCATATAATCACCGGTGCCGGCATAATCTGCAAAGGAGGCTTTCACATTTCCTTTAAACATTAAATGATACATAAAATAGGCCGAAAGAGCTGTTAGAATTCCTGAAAATAGGTGTCCAATGAAAAAGTCTTTAGTGTACGCCCGTATTTGGATTATAAAATTCCTTTTAAAAGTAGCCTTAAGGGTTTTGATTTGCATATTCTCTCTCCTTTCATTTAATTTGATTAACTATTTAGTTAATCAAATTGCTGCTGGTCTTAAGGTAGAGGTATTATAGTGACAGCTATTAAAAATGTCAAGCTTGCAGCAATAAAAAACCGCAATAGTGCCTATTGTATTGGCATTACTGCGGTTTTTTCACTATTCTTGATTATTGTTTTGAACTCTATCCTGCAAAATTCAAACCGTCAAACACATCGTAAGATGGCAGCTTCAGCTCTTTAACCATTGTGCTATCTTCCACTTGGAACCAGCCTCTCACACCTTTTGAATTCTCCACCAGCACCCAGTTTTCTAAATCAGAGCCGATAAGCTTCACTCTTTCACCAACTTTAAGCACTGCTGATATTTCCTTAGAGCCCTTTTCCTTGTATATATTTAGCTCCTTCTTTTGCTTAACAGTTTGATAACTGTCAGCTTCATTGTTATCGCTTGTGATATCTCCCAATTTATAAAGCTCCTTCTTCTGAATTCTTAAAACATTATCCTTGTAATAATTATAATCTTTATCTACAACGCTTGTTTCGAAGAATTGAGATACTACATTTTTGAAAACTACTTTTCCGCTTCCATCAATGACAGGATCGCCATATTGAACATAACCCACAGCATTAATGGCTCCATTGTCATAGTTGAAAAACACATTTGTATTCATTACATCATAACCTGAATATTTTAAATATATTTCTTTGTGTCCGTCGCTTTTGTCCAAATCTACAACATCAAAGTCCAATAACCCTTCACCAGCTATGGTGTTGATGCATTGGCCGTTTATGCTTAGGACGCCATTGAGAATATTGAATCTAATTTCATCCGCCTTGCCGTCACCGTCAAGATCTTCCTTCCTCTCAACATTAAGAATATTAAATTTATCCGTATTATAATCATATATGACCTTTTTCTCTTTTGTATTCATGTCATACTTATATAGCTTCCCTGAGCTTTGGTCATAGTTATAATATATATTAAGTTTAGACTGACAATAAAAGCTGCTTCCCTTTACAAGCTCCTTATTTCCTCTAGTATCCCATGGAAGTTTATCATATTTAATGTTTTTTAAAGCTTCAGCTATAGTTTTATAGTTCAGTTTATCTGCCGCATTGATTAACACAGCTATTCTCCATTTGTTGAGTTCTTTAGCATCCTTACTCGGTGAAAAGTCCTCCTTATTTGAGTAAAACGATTCATCATAGTCTCCTATTTGATTTTCGTCACTGATCTTTAGACTGTCTGACTCTATATTGACTATAGTCTTTCCAGGATTTTGCGTTGAGTCTCCAAGCTCTTCATATATTATAAATGTATACACAGGCTTTGAATTATAAATTACAGCCTCTCCGCTTGAATATATTGAAAACTTATTGTATTTTTCCCGAGCCAACGCCTTCACCTTATCCAATGCCTTTAAATAATTGGCATCTGCCTTATATTCAGGTCTGTCATCTACTATCTCATTATTGGACCTATTTTTAATTCTATTAAAAAAAGACGAATTCTGCACAAAGTTGGTTGTATTTTTAAACAATACCGGGGAATAAAGTACCAATACTATAGCAAAGGTAAGTGCAGCCGCAAGCTTCATATGATATCTGCTGTTAAAGTGAGTAAGCTTTGTAAATGCCCTTTCATACCAGCTTCTCTTCGCTTGAGTTTTTATATTATTCCAGCACTTTTCCTTTATACCCGCAGGTATTTCCTCAGATGCATTATGCTGCTCTCCCCAATTTTCTAAAATTCTATCTATATCCATAAGTTTTCACCTCACAATCAACCTCTATATTCAGCTTCTTCTTTAACGCTTTTCTGGCTTTGAATAAATTTGATTTTACCGTTCCGTCGGAACAGTCCAAAGCTTCTGCTATCTGGGCAATACTCATTTCGCTGTAGTAATAAAGTATTACGCATTCCCTGAGCTTTTGAGGCAGTGTATTTACAGCTTTATATACTTCATCACTTGCCTCTTTACTAACTAATTCTTCTCCAGGCGCCTTACTTGTGTCTGCTCCCATAATATCGGCCAGTTTATCATTTTCAGTGACCACAATTCTCTTTCGCTTTTTAAAATAGTCATTGCAGCAATTGATGGTGATTCTGTAGAGCCATGACTCAAAAGCTTCCGCATGCTTCAATTTGTATATTTTCTTATAAATAATTATAAATACCTCTTGTAGAATATCCTCAGCTGCTTTTTCATCCTCGGTCATCATCTTAGCCGTATTATATACCTTATTCACATACATATTGTAAATTCTCTCAAAAGCATCGTCGTCTCCCTCTATAACCCTGCCGATTAATGCCTCCATTAACTTAACATCCATATTTTCACCCCGGCTTACTATATTAATACTGAATATTCCACTTTTAATATTAAAGTAGAATTAAGCGGTTTGTTTATTTTCAAATTCGAATTTGATTTATCTTTCTGTACTTAAGATACATGCTCCTTTAAAAAGGTTGCCTATACTTTAAATTTTAATATAAAAATTGAATAAAACAATTGTATATAGAAAGTAACATCTCTTATAGCCCATCATATAATAATCAGAGCAGCAAACCATATTGGAGGTTGTTATGTATAATTACTTTTGCCCAAGACAAACGATCTACTTTGACGGCTACAGTGGACTTATTTTGGATTTTAAACAAGGTGATGTAACCGGGGACGGAATTATCGATAATGTATTTCTGATGGGTAATAAGCCAAATGACAGCCAAAGTCCCTTTGTGGAAGATATCAATCTTGTTGTACTGGATGGTGCTACGGGAAGATATACGAGGGTCGCCCTAAAAGAAGGTTCAGGCTATAATCCTACCCTTTTTCTCGGTGATTTTACGGGCGATAGAGTAGATGACATAGTGGTATATATAGACTCAGGCGGCAGCGGAGCTATGCTTTACAGCTATATATACTCCTTCCTGAATAATAAACCAAGGCTGATGTTCGATTTTGATAAGTTCAATGAATACTACACCTACGATGTAATTTATAGAGATAATTATAAAGTTGACGTTATAAGTAAAAGAACGAATAGCATGTATACCATCGATATTAAATATAAGGG
>JAEZDX010000079.1 GCA_023417975.1 Bacillota bacterium | reverse complement strand
CTCTACAGGCTTATATGAAAGTGACTCGTATTCGGAAGTCAATGCTTTTGATACTCTGCAGTGATTTCTTATAACTCTCAGCATAGGCTCTCTGTTTATAGAATATTTCTCAAAAGGTCCAATTTTTTTAGCCATTAAAGCTGATATAAAGTAGGATTGCGCTGTCATTAAAGATGTAAGAGCCGAAGCTATATTCCTTGCTTCTTCAGAATCATATGGCATACCCATTACCATAAATAAAGAAGCTATATTGGATATACCTAATCCTGTTGTTCTAAATAAGTAGGTTTTTCTTGCTATATCTTCAGTAGGAAATTGTCCGTAATGTATTGATGCCTCTAAAATTAGCTGTACTAAAGAAATCGTATGTATATAACCCTCTATGTCAAAGGTTTTATCTTCATTGTTATAGAACTTGTAAATATTAATTGATGCAAGGTTACAGGAGGTATCATCCAAAAAAGCATATTCACCGCATGGATTTGTTGAATTTATTCTATTGTAAGGTGCATCGTATATTCCATCTTCGCCATTAGGGCATGTATGCCAAGCATTAAAGGTATCATCGAATTGAGGAGCAGGGTCTGCACATTCCCAGGCAGCTTTATTGAATTTTTCCCACAGCTCCGATACCTTTACCTCTCTATTTACGGAATCATCTATACGTCCTTTTAGTTCTATTGACGCCGTTTTGTCCATAGATAAATTTGCTACCTTTGACATAAATTCATCACTTAGCCTTACAGAATTATTACTGTTTTGTCCTGATACGGTTTGATATGCCTCTCCATCCATATCAGTATCATAACCCATTTTTGCAAGTGCACGCACCTTATTTTCTTCCTTGGACTTCCATGTGATAAACTCTTCAATTTCAGGATGATTAATATTAAGACATACCATTTTTGCAGCTCTTCTTGTAGTGCCGCCTGACTTAATTGCCCCTGCATTTCTGTCTAAGCCTTTCAAGAAACTCATAAGTCCCGACGAAACTCCTCCTCCGGATAATCTTTCACCAACTGCTCTAATATGTGAAAAATTAGTACCGGTTCCGGAACCACCTTTAAAAAGCTTTGTTTCTGTAACATACTGCTCAGTAATAGAATGATGTCCCAATAATTTGTCTTCTATTGAAAGTATAAAACAGGCAGATGCTTGGGTTCTTGAATATCCATCCTTAGATCTTACTACTTTCTTTTTACTAGGATCATAATAAAATGTATCGTTGGATTCACCGGTAATACCATAAGCCAAAGCTAGACCTGTATTAAACCATTGAGGAGAGTTTGGAGCATACATTTGATTTAAAAGTGTATATACCATTTCATCATAAAAGATTGATTCTTCTTCACTATTTTCAATGATTCCTTCATCCTTTAAAGCTTCAGTCCAAAACTTAACCATTCTATTGGCTACCATTTTCATACTGTTTTCATAGCCAACCTCATTTGGAACTCCTGCCTTTCTAAAGTACTTGGATGCAATTATATCACATGCATTCTGAGAGTAATGTAGAGGAAACTCCAATTCCTTCATATCCACAAGAACTTTTCCGGATTTATAATCCTTAAGGATTACATCTACTTTTTTCCACTGAAACAGTTCAAAAACAGTTTTAGCTTTGTTTTCCTCCAATTCTTTAGTATAATATCTCTTAAAACAGTCTTTAATATTATCCACGTTGCACCTCCATAAATTATGCAAATCTATATGTAGTATTAAATATCATTACCACGCACAATATATTGTGTACGCATTTACTATTATAAAAGAATTTTTCTATAAATTCAATAATCAGTATTAATAAACAATAAGAATATTTTATATAAAAATAGCTAAATTTCGAGTTTTTAAAAAACAAATTTTTATTAATAAAATTAAAAGGAGGATAAATTATATGCTTTATAGCTGGAAAGAAAAGTTTCCTGTCATAAATTCCAATACCTTTATAACGGAGGGTAATCATATTGTCGGAGACGTTACTATTGGGCCTATGTGCAGTATATGGTACGGAGCAGTGCTAAGAGGGGATGATAACTATATTACTATTGGTGAGGGGAGCAATGTTCAGGATAATTGCGTTATACATGTTGGAATTAATAACAAACCTACAATTATCGGCAATTATGTGACTATTGGGCATAGTGCTATAGTACATGGAGCTAAAGTAGGGGACAATGTGCTTATAGGAATGGGAGCTATTATAATGGACGGCGCTGTTATCGGTAAAAACACCATAATTGCAGCCGGAACTCTTGTACCTCAAGGTAAAAGCATACCGGAGGGTGTGCTTTGTGTAGGTTCACCGGCGAAGATAATAAGAACTTTAAATGAAAATGAAATACTTGACATAACCAAATCTGCAAAACATTATATCAATCTATGGAAAAAGTAATGGATGATACTTAAATATTCAGGTTTTCTTATAGAAAATACTTATTTAATCATATATAATTGATTAGTGCTATAAGTTAAAGTTTTACCATTGAATGGAGGTATTATAATGATAAAAATTGATGAACTTAAAGATATGTCAGTTGAAGAGAAATACAAATATATGCTGCTTTTAATTAAAGGCCAGTTAAAAACCGAAGGCGACTTTATCGCAAATTTAAGTAATATTTCTGCAATTCTTGGTTCAGGCTTGGATGATATAAATTGGGTAGGCTTCTATCTTCTGAAAGATGACGAGCTTATATTAGGACCATTTCAAGGACTTCCTGCTTGTAATAGAATAAAAATAGGTGAAGGCGTCTGCGGAAATGCAGCGATGCTTCAAAAAACTTTGAGAGTTGATAATGTACATGAATTTGACGGACATATAGCCTGTGATAGTGCTTCAAATTCGGAAATAGTTATTCCATTGATAAAAGAAAGTAAGGTAATTGGTGTGTTGGATATAGATAGTCCTAATTACAGCAGATTTAATCAGCTTGATGAAGATAAACTAAGTAGTATAGTTGAAGCTATAGTGTCATTAATATAAACAAAAAAATGGGCATAGCCCATTTTTCTCTATAATTACATATCTTGGTTAAAGTATTGCAGCCCATTATTTCTATCTATATATATCTACGATTAAGCCCGAAATTTCATCGATAGTACTGGCAATAGCTATATTATCCTTTTCCTCATTTAAAAGCATCTGAGTTAGTTCCTCAAGTTTCATATCTACAGTATCTACAGTAATAAAATATTGTGTCTGCCAAAAACTTATATCCTTTTTTACGTTATACATATAAGTTAATACAGAATTTAGATATTCTTTTATCATATTTTTATATGCCCTTACGTCAGAATAACATTTAGTTATAATAAGTCTATTTCCTTTTTTCTTTATGTCCTCAAACATTTTCTTTAACTCTTCTTCACTTCTTCTATCTCTTGCAAAGTTAAAGTTTTGAGAAAAGTCTTTTTTTACTTCTACGTTTTTCTTCTCCTCGGATTTTACTGGGGAATTTCTTCCCACTCTTTTTATTTCCAATAAATCTACCTCCTTTTATTCTAACCACAAACTCCAATTTGCATCTGAAGGCATTCTCCAATCTCCTCTGGGTGAGAGGCTTACCGTTCCAACCTTTGGACCATCGGGCAAAGCTGAACGTTTAAATTGCTGTGAGAAAAATCTGGTGATAAATTTATTTAGCCATTTTTCTATTTCCTGTTCTGAATAATCCTTCTTAAAAGCTTGCTTTGCAAGAAACAATATCTTTTCCGGGTCAGCTCCTTGACGTATGAAATAATATAAGAAAAAGTCATGAAGCTCGTAAGGGCCAACTATATCCTCAGTTTTCTGTGCTATTTCTCCGTTTTCACCCTTCGGCAGCAACTCAGGGCTTACCGGCGTATCTAATATGTCAATTAAAATATCGGCAATGACCTTTTCCATTTCGAATTTTGCCGCATAATCAACTAAGTATCTTACCAGGGACTTCGGTATAGAGCAATTTATTCCATACATGGACATATGATCACCGTTATAAGTAGACCAACCTAGAGCTAGCTCAGATAAATCACCTGTGCCAATTACAAGACCACCTTCCTTGTTTGCTATATCCATGAGCAACTGAGTTCTTTCTCTTGCCTGCACATTTTCGTAGGTAACATCATGAATTTCTGCAGGATGGTCTATATCTTTAAAATGTTGAAGACAGGCATGGATAATACTTATTTCTTTGAAATTTGTTCCAAGTTCCTTACATAAGGCAACCGCATTGTTATAAGTTCTGTCAGTAGTCCCAAAACCCGGCATCGTTATTGTATGAATATTATTTCTATCAATATTCAACATATCAAAGGTTTTGATAATAACAAGCAGCGCCAGTGTTGAGTCTAATCCTCCAGAAATACCTATAACCGCTTTTTTAGCTTTCATATGAATAATCCTCTTTGCCAGAGCGGCGGTTTGTATATTGAATATTTCCCTGCACCTTTCAACTCTGCTGCTTGATTCTGAAGGTACAAAGGGATGTTTATCCACGAATCTGTCAAAAACACCATAGGACGTATCTCTAAATTTAAAATCTATACTTTTAAATTCGTAGGGTAGTTTGAATGATGTATTACGAAAGCTTGTATTTCGCAATCTTTCATTATTTAATCTGTCTAAATCCAAGATAGAGGTAATTACTTCATTGAATCTTTGGAATCTGTCATTTTCTTTCATTAGTATTCCATTTTCACATATGAGCATATGTCCGCTGAAAACTACATCTGTAGAAGATTCAAATACCCCGCTGGAAGTATATAAGTATGAAGAAAAGCATCGGGCACTTTGGGAGAGAATCAAGTCTCTTCTGTAGCTTGCCTTGCTAACAAGCTCATTGGAAGCAGATAAATTTCCTATTATATTTGCACCTGCTAAAGAAGCATATGAGCTTGGAGGAACAGCAACCCATAGATCTTCGCATATTTCAGCAGAAAATCTAAAAGCACCGCATTTGAATATTAAATTCATACCAAAGGGAATACTGCTTTGAAAGGATAGATCTATGAATCTATCTATTATTGAAAAGCCTTCAGCAAACCATCGCTTTTCATAAAATTCTGTATAATTAGGTATATATGCTTTAGGAACTATTCCTAAGATTTTACCTTCAAAAATTATTACTGCACAATTATAAATTGAATCTATGTAAGAAATAGGTGCTCCTACTACTAACATAATATCTTTTCCAACACTGTATTCGCACAACTTTTTTATAGAATCAATGCTCTTATCCAAAAGTCTATCTTGAAGGAATAAATCCCCACAAGTATAGGACGTGATTGATAGTTCAGGAAATATGAGAAGCTTTGTATTTTCTTTTAGTGCATCATTAATACATAAAATAATCTGTTCTAAATTAAATTTCAAATCTGCAACCTTTGTCATAGGGCAAGCAGTTCCAACTCTTATAAAATTCATATTTGTCACTCCAATTTAATGAAATTAAAAAATTTGTATTATCAAATATATAAGTTCAAATTATACAATAAAATTATACCCTGTAATATTATTTTTAACAATGGCTCAAATAAAAATGAAAAATGAAGATATTAAAAGAAAAACATTAATAGCTTGTGCTATTTAAAGTACAACGTATTATTTACCGTTATTATACTGCATATATAACTTTATATATAGTATTGTTTACTATATAATATAAATATGATTTGCCATTGCAGCATAATTTCTAGATTAAGCTATAAATTTTATAAATAATCAATAATTAGAGGGGAGGATTAATATGGATGGTATTTTATTATTATGGGCAATTATTGGTATTATAGCACTGACTGTAGATCTAATAACAAGTGCCTTCATTTTCATTTGGTTTACAGTTGGAGCAATAGCTGCAGTAATAGCTAATTTATTAGGCTGTTCCACAGCAGTACAGGTACTTCTGTTTATTGTAGTTAGTGCATTGTTTACAGCAGTAGGCTACCCGTTTGCGAAAAAAACTATAAAGAAAACTGTAGTGAAGACACCTACAACTGAAGAGGGCTATATTGGCAGACAATTTACTATTGAGAATGATATAGTTGAAAAATCTACAATGAAAATCGATGGAATATATTGGACAGTTAGAAACGATGGAGAAGCTGTAAAGAAAGGCGACAAAGTCCAAATAACAGGTATTGAGGGCAATAAGCTATTAATACGAAAAATCTAAAAATCTATTATTAAAAAATTTAAGGAGGTATTATATTATGCCATATTTAATTGCTATAGGGGTTATAATTTTTATTGCGCTTGTAACTTCCATTAAGGTGGTAAATACAGGTAGTGTTTATGTATTGGAGAGGCTTGGTCAGTTCTATAAGATATTAGAGCCGGGCTGGCATTTCGTATTTCCATTCATAGATTTTGTAAGAAGAAAAGTTTCCACCAAACAGCAAATTCTTGATATTGAGCCGCAAAATGTTATTACAAAGGATAATGTTAAAATATCCATCGATAATGTAATATTCTATAAGGTTATGAATGCAAGAGATGCTGTATATAACATAGAAAATTATACCCATGGTATTGTTTATTCTACAATTACTAACATGAGAAATATAGTTGGAGATATGTCCTTGGATGAAGTTCTTTCCGGTAGAGACAGAATAAATTCAAAGCTTCTAGAGATTATCGATGAAGTTACTGATGCCTACGGTATTAAAATTCTTTCAGTTGAAATAAAGAATATTATACCGCCGGGAGAGATTCAACAGGCCATGGAAAAGCAGATGAAAGCAGAAAGAGATAAAAGAGCTGCAATACTTCAAGCTGAAGGTCAAAAGCAGTCAGAGATTGCTAGGGCAGAAGGAGAAAAACAGGCTAAAATTTTGTCCGCAGAAGCTGAGAAAGAAGCCAATATAAGAAGAGCTGAAGGTTTAAAAGAATCACAGCTGCTTGAGGCCGAAGGTAAGGCAAAAGCCATCGAAGCTATTTCAATTGCCAACGCTCTAGCTATAGAAAGGGTAAATAAAGCCATAATAGAATCAGGTACTAACGAAACCGTTATTGCCCTTAAACAAGTTGAAGCCCTCCAGGAAATGGCTAAGAATCCTGCCAATAAATTAATCCTTCCAAATGAAACATTATCAACCTTAGGTAATATTGCAGCCATTGGGGAAATGTTAAAGAAGTAGTGTATTATAGTTATGTTTGTCATACTAGCGATTTTTAATCTCTAGTATGACAAACTTTTTTTGCGCGCATCTCATATCATACGCCACGTAAACATAACTTGATAAATCATAACATTTACATTTATGAAATATGTAAATATAAGTAAATTATCATTGTTTTAGTCCGTCCTTTGTTGAAAATTAATTAAAACAAGTTATAATTGGATTATGGTAAATATATCTAATTCTCTTTACGATAGGAGGTAAAGTATGAATATTCTAATACTGTCCTGGGAATACCCTCCAAGGAATATAGGAGGAATCTCTACACATGTTTATAACTTGAGTCATAAATTAAAGGAAGCCGGACATGATATTACTGTTGTTACGTGCATGCATAAACTTTCTCCGAAACATGAGGACGATAACGGCGTGAATGTTTATAGAGTAGATCCGTTAGATATTTACGAAAATGGCTTCACAAATTGGGTACACCATCTTAACTATGCAATTATAGAACAATGTAATAAATTGCTTAATAGCAGAAAGAAATTTGATGTTATACACATTCATGACTGGTTGACATTTTTTGCAGGTAAAGTGTTGAAAGAGAGCTATAACTTACCTTTGGTTACAACACTTCATTCTACGGAGCACGGAAGAAATAACGGTATATACAATGATATGCAAAAATACATAGCTTCAGTGGAAGAAAATATGCTTCAGCAAACTAACAAAATCATATGCTGCAGTGAATTTATGAAGGATCATGTACACACTGTATTTAATCATACAGAAGATAATATAGCCGTCATTCCTAACGGTGTTACTATTCCTGATGAAGCAGTTGAAGATTTGAGTGAGTTTAGAAATAACTATGCGCTCGATAATGAAAAAATATTATTTTTCATGGGAAGACATGTATACGAAAAAGGAATTAACCTTATCATTGAAGCAGCTCCTTTAATATTAAATAAATATAGTAATACAAAATTCATTATTGCCGGTTCTGGAGCAATGACAGAAGAGTTAAAGGAAAAAGTAGCTATTTCTGACTTAGTAGATAAATTTATATTTACAGGCCATATGGATAGTATCACTAAAAATAAAATGTTAAAATGTGCTGACGCCTTATTAATACCGTCTCTTTATGAACCATTTGGAATTGTTGCACTGGAAGGAATGGCAGCAGGTTGTGCAGTTATAGCTTCCGATTGCGGCGGACTAAAAGAAATAATTTTGAACGGAGAGGATGGTTTACTCTTTAAAACCGGTTCTGTATACGCGCTTGCAAGTAGTGTTATTGAATTATTTGAGAATGAAACTCTCAATTTAAAATTAATAACAAGCGCACATACAAAGGTACAAAAGCAGTACAGCTGGTCAAAAGCTGCCGAACTCACCGTTGAGGTATACAATGACTTATCAACTAAAAAGAAGGCAGTGACAAGAAGTAGAACAAAAAAAACAGACTCCACTGAGAATAATAAGGACATTGAAACTTCGGTTACAGCTGTAAAAAAGACTCGTAAAACTACCAAAAAAACTATTGCAAATAGTATATCCGAACAATAAATATATTTAAACAGCTTATAGTACGTTATATTCCGAATTATAAGTTGTTTTTTTTGTTTATCATTGACTATTCTCTTTTGTGGTGATACTATAATATCAAAGTTCATAAGTTTATCCATATAATCCCGATAATATGGCTCGGGAGTCTCTACAGTTAAGCCGTAAACTTTCTGGCTATGGGTAAATCCGAAGGTAATTTATTATTTTGTTACCTCTTTTTGCTAACCGCTGGATTTACTCATACTGCGGTTTAATATTTTTTTGCAAGGGGGAGTAACTTTGATAAATAATGTAATTCGAGTATTTGTAGAAAAAAAATCTGGCTTTGATGTTGAAGCCAAGCACCTTTTGGAGGATATACAAACCAATCTTACCATACAAGCTCTTAAGAACATAAGGATATTAAATTGTTATGATGTTGAGGGTCTTACAGAGTCACAATTCCAATCTTCCGTTAAAAACATCTTTTCAGAAAAAACTGTAGACGCAGTGTATATCGAGAATTTTCCTATTAATGAAAATGAATATTCTTTTGCTGTTGAATATTTACCTGGACAATATGATCAGAGAGCTGATTCGGCAGCTGAATGCATCCAGCTTATAACTAAAAACAGACCATTATTAAAAGCCTCGAAGGTCATAGTTTTGGATGGCTATTTAAGCAATGATGAAATCATTAGAATAAAAAATTATTACATCAATCCCGTTGACACAAGAGAAGCAGATTTAAAAAAACCATGTTCAATAGATCTAAGTTATTCTACTCCCGATGATGTTGAGGTACTTTATGATTTTATAGCTTTAAGTGATGAAGAAGTTAAGACATTACATAAGAACTTAAATCTGGCAATGAGTATTGATGACCTTTTGCTTTGTCATGGCTACTTCAAAAGCAGTGAAAAAAGAAATCCTACAATTACGGAAATAAGAGTACTTGACACTTACTGGTCAGATCACTGCAGGCATACAACCTTCCTAACCGAAATAACCAATGTATCTGTAGAAGATAGTATTTATAGCAGACCAATCATTAAAAGCTACAATGAATATATGAATTCAAGATTAAAATTATATGGACATACGGATCGTCCTATAACACTAATGGATGTAGCTCTTATTGCTATGAAGGAATTAAAAAAGGACAACAAGCTTGATGGTCTTGATGAATCCGATGAGATAAATGCTTGCAGCATAAGAGTACCTGTAATCATAGATGGAGAAGCAGAAGAATGGTTGGTAATGTTTAAAAATGAAACCCATAACCATCCCACTGAAATAGAACCTTTTGGTGGAGCTGCAACTTGTCTTGGAGGTGCTATCAGAGATCCTCTTTCAGGAAGATCCTATGTATATCAAGCTATGAGAGTTACCGGAAGTGGTGATCCAAGAGCTAAGATTGAAGATACTATTATTGGCAAACTGCCTCAGAGAAAAATAACTACCGGCGCTGCACATGGATACAGTTCCTATGGAAATCAAATAGGACTTGCAACTGGTATAGTTTCTGAAATATATGATGAAGGTTATGTGGCAAAAAGAATGGAAATAGGTGCTGTTATTGGAGCTGCACCTGCAGAGAATGTTATAAGAAAAGAACCTGTTCCTGGAGATATAGTGATTCTTTTAGGAGGCAGAACGGGAAGAGACGGCTGTGGCGGAGCTACGGGTTCTTCCAAAAAACATACTTTAGATTCGCTTTCCACCTGTGGAGCAGAGGTACAAAAAGGAAATGCACCTACAGAAAGAAAAATTCAAAGATTATTTAGAAACATAAATGCCAGCACATTAATTAAGAGGTGTAATGACTTCGGTGCAGGAGGAGTTTCCGTTGCCATCGGTGAATTAGCCGAAGGACTCAAAATTGATTTGGATAAAGTGCCTAAAAAATATGAAGGTCTTGACGGAACCGAATTAGCTATTTCAGAATCTCAAGAAAGAATGGCAGTAGTTATCGATGCAATAAATGCCGAACAGTTTATAGCTCTTGC
>JAEZDX010000066.1 GCA_023417975.1 Bacillota bacterium | reverse complement strand
GTTTATCACCTCTGTTCTTTCGCCGGCAGTCATGCTCCTGTAATTATCTTTCACTATTGTCTGTGCCACTTCTTCTTTTTTATTGTAGGTTATATCTTTATCATTCATGGAAAAGGGAAGTATCTTTTCTAAGGTTTGAAGCTTTGAATCTTGTATATTGGAATCATGTGAAACTGCAAATATGGCAAAAATTAGAAGGAATATAATGAGAAAAAAACCAAACAACACATTTAGGAGCTTCTTTATATATTTCAATGCCAAGTACACTGTATTTCACCCCCTCGTTTACGGTTTTAAAATTAAAACCTTATAGATAATAAATATTTTGGTGGAGCATGAAATATTACTTCCTTGAATTGTTTTTTACTCTTAGTATTTTTAGGTAAACTTTTAAATTTGTTTTAACACACGATATTTATCTATTGCTGCAGTTTATGTATAATAGAGTATAAGTCTAACAATATTATAATAAAATTGAAAAGGAGAATAAATATGCTTGAATTTAAATATGACACACAGTTATTGATTGAAGGAGAAAAGCTTTCAGAGGATGAAATAAATGAATACATAACGAAAAATATAGAAGGAGACTGTTTGCTGGCAGTTGGAGATGAAGAGCTGATTAAAATACATTTCCACACGAATACGCCATGGAAGGTGCTGGAGTATTGTGCTTCACTAGGAGATATTCATGATGTAGTTATAGAAAATATGGAAAGACAAGCCAATGGCCTTCAAGGGTAGGTATGAAGAATGGCAGTAAGAGAAATTCTATTTTTAGGAAATGAAAATTTGTATAAAGTATGCAGGGAAGTATCTTTTGAAGAAATGGATAAAATAATTCAGGTAGTTAAGGACTTAGAAGATACAATGCTGGATTTCAAAAGAAAGTACGGGTTTGGAAGAGCTATTGCCGCTCCGCAAATTAATGAGCCTTATAGAATAATATACATGAACTTTGGAGATAAACCCATGGCGTTTATTAATCCAACATTGGATTTTAAAGACAGCGATAAGTTCGAAATGTGGGATGACTGCATGAGCTTTCCGGGTTTGGAAGTGAAACTCATCAGGTACAGAAAATGTAAGATATACTATAAGGATTTGAAGTGGAAAGACTGCGTTTTGGAAGCAGAAGGCGATATGTCGGAGCTTATACAGCATGAATACGATCATCTTGACGGAATATTGGCGGTACAAAGAGCTATTGACAGCAAGTCCTTCAGAATCAATAAGGAAAAGTCAGGCTGCTACTGATTAAATTAATAGAGAAAATGTTATGAGCGGTTAAGCTCTCTTTCTAAATACGTAGGAAGAGAGCTTTTTATTGCTCTTATTTAAATTAAACAAAATTGAATAATTTCTTAAATAAATATAATTATATTGCAAATGCAACAATAAAAAGGATTTCAAAATGTAATAAAATGTAGAAATATATAATAATACATGCTTTAGATGGCAGAAAAATGAAGAATATGGTATAATATTCGACATGTTGATAGAATGTTAAGTAATGCTTATAAGACATCTTAGGAGGGATATTATGAGAAGAAATATGGCGATAATAATTTCCGGTTTACTTTTGATTGGTTTTATTTTTTCCGGTTGTACAGTTAAAGAAAGTGAAAGTGTTCAAAACGGTGTAGGTGTAGTTGTGGCTAAGTTTGATGATACATGGAGAACATCGGTTCGCAATGAGTTGTACAAGTTGTCTCAAGGTAAAATGAAGATTGACATATGGAGCTCCGACGGCTCACAAAAAACCGAAAATGAAAAGGTTGAAGCTTTAATTAAGAACAAAGTTAAGGTTCTGGTTATTAATCTTGTTGAAACTTCCGGTGCAGATGAGATTATTGCCATGGCAAAAAAAGCAGACATACCTGTTATCTTTTTTAATACGGAGCCATCTTCGGAAGCTTTAAAGAAATGGAATAAAGTTTATTATGTAGGTGCTAAAGGTGAGCAATCAGGTAGTATGCAGGGAAGTATACTTGCAGGTTATTTTAAAAACAAACCCACTAAAGACGGTATAGTAAGGTATGTGATGCTGAAAGGACAAGCTGGGCATCCTGACATGGCAGCGCGTACGGAGTATTCTGTTAAGGCTTTGCAAAGTGAGGGCTTAAAGCTTCAGGAAGTTGCTTCAGTAAATGCAGATTGGGAAAGAAGCAAAGCTCAGCAGCAAATGGAGCAAATTTTAGCAGCCCAAAGTAATATCGATTGTGTAATTGCAAATAATGATGATATGGCATTGGGAGCCATTGATGCTTTGAAAGAAAAGGGTTATTTCAGCGGAGGAAGATATATACCGGTTGTAGGAGTAGATGCACTTGGCAGCGGGATCAATGCCTTGCAAAACGGTACTTTGCTTGGAACAGTATTAAACGATGCAGAAAGTCAAGGAAAGGCAATTTTTGAGCTTGCAGCAGTATTGGCTGAAGGGAAGCTTCCTGATAAGAATAACATTGGTAATAGTATTACAGATGAGAAATACATATGGATAGATTATAAAATTATTACTAAGGAAAACATAGGAGATGCAAAGTAATACAACATACATCAATGGGAGGCGTTAAAATGTTCAGAAATGCTAAGATACGTGTGAAATTTCTAGTTGCATTCGGAGTAATATTAATAATGATGTTATTGACTACTGCTTGTGCTTATTATAATTTTAGTCATATAGAAGCTATAAATAATAAATTGATTAACAATGTTGTTCCTATAGAGACAATAATAAAAGATATAAATACGGAGCTTATTAATGAAGAGACAGGAGTAAGAGGCTATATAGCAAGTAATGGTGATGAAAGGTATTTGGAGTCCTTTGGTACAAGCCAAGAAAATATAAGTAACAAAATACAAGAGATAAAAAAATACTATTCAGGTTACAGCAGTCTGGCAAGCATAATAGAGAATGAAGAAATTCCGAACATAAATGTAATAAACAAACATTTTCAATCACAGATTGATTTGGTGAAGAACGGCAAAATTGAAACTGCCATTGATAGACTTGGTGACGGAAAAGGTTACATGGATGCATGTCATCATATATTGAATAAGCTAAATAGCGAGATCGGTGCAATTACAGCTGATGCTGTGGATAACAGTAAAGCAGCAAGTATGCAGGCAAAAGCTATTATGGGAATCATTTTTGTGATAAGCATTTTGACAGCTATAGTTATAGCTGTATTAATTTCTTATATTATGGAAAGCAGAATTAAAAAGAGTATTTCAGCCTTGGAACAGATTGCTGAAGGCAACTTATCCATTAATCCCCTTGTTATAAAATCCAAAGATGAATTTGGGCAACTAGCAATGGCTATAAATGGCATGCAAAGCTCTGTGAAATCTATTGTTTCGTCTATAATCGAAGAGACGGGAAAAGTTAATGAAGCAGTATCGGTTTCAAATAATAATATTGTAAGTCTTTCAACTCAGCTTGAGGATATTTCAGCCACAATACAGCAGTTATCTGCAGGCA
>JAEZDX010000051.1 GCA_023417975.1 Bacillota bacterium | reverse complement strand
CTTTATCAGTATCCTTTTCAACAACAACGCCTTCAGCATAAAATAACTCTGCAAGATTATTCTGAGCATCTCTTTCCCCATGTTTTGCAGCATGTTCTGTCCAATAGAAAGATTTTTCTAAGTCCCTATCGACGCCAAGTCCGTCATAATAGAAATATCCAACTTGACATTCAGCCAGCGGATAACCATTTTCAGCAAGTTTTAGGTGACCTTCAAAGCATTTTTCATACTGTTTGGTCAAGAAATACTTCTGAATCAGTTCATTGCACTCATCAAATTCTTTACATGGTTTGTAATAATTCTGTGACATATTATTCCTCCCCTCAATTCCGATCTACCGGTTTCTTTTAATAGCAATTTGTGCGTCGCAATTTTTTATGAATCGGAATAAGTATACAGCAATATTATACCATATACTTACAGCACAACGAAAAAATGAGCCCCATTTCTGAGGCTCACTAATTTACTTACTGTCACTATTTGTGTATTGATTCACTTCAAAACTGGATACTTTATCATGCGCTATATATTCTGTTCTGCTGCTGAAGGGCTTAACATTATAGTTCTTTGTTATTGCATAACTTGGTGAAGAATTTCCATTATACCAATCAATAAACTTCTTTATTTCATCAGCTGATAAATCATATTCTTTTCTTTCATTATTGGACATTGTAATCGTCAAAATAGCTCTTTCCGTCTTAGGACTTACAACAGTAACTTCACAGGTTGCAGTTAATCCACCATCTTTCGTTTTAACTGTTATTGTTGCCTTTCCAGGATTACCACCTTTTATATTGCCGCTTTTGTCAACAGTTACTATATTGCTATCACTTGTACTCCATTCAACATCTTTAATTGTTGCATCATCTGGGCTAATTGTAGCAGTAAGCTGGTGTGTATCTCCAGTATTTATAGTATCTGCAGTTTTACTTATCGTAATAGATTCGACAAATTTTATGAGATAACCACTATCATCTATATCAATAGCATCTAGCGCTACATTCCCCTGGGCATTGTCCGGAATAGTTACAATAACCTTATGTATTCCTAGCGGTAGGTTTGTCTTCTCATAATTTAATCGTTGAAACATTGAAACTTCACTATATCCTGAAAATGTTTCTTCAACACCATCGATTTTTATTGAAGTATTTGTTGGATGTTGTGGTGTTCCATGTCCTATAAATCGTAATTTTGTTCCGTAGAACTCAAATATAGCTTGATCTCCTGGTGTCTTTGAGTAAGTCATAGTTGAGTTGTAATACCCGGAAACTGTTGAGGATTTTCCCCATGATCCAATATATTTTATATGGAAATCCAAATCATCATATCTTTTCCATCCAGATTCAGCTTCTGTCAATTGCTGACCGACTGTTGCTGCTTTAGTATTATTCGGTTTACCTCCGTACAGTACTGCTCCCAATACAATTATGAGACTTAGTCCGAATATTATTATCCTTTTCATATTTTTCATTATTTAATCCCCCTAATCCATTTCTATAGTCATAATATTATCAATTTCTACATTTTTCTTCAATAGTAATTAATAGACAAATACCGAGAGTATAAGACATTCATACCATTTTCATGTATTTTTTTAATTATTTTAAACAATCATATTAAAAACACCTATGGGTCTGTTGAACTCAAACAACATGATGCGATTTCCTAAATTTTGAATATTCTAGGAGTAGGCTGCTCATGTTAGATGTACTAGAATTCTAATATATTCGATAGAAAAAATAACAACCCGAATAAAATTATGATTATTATAGTTATAAAATGCTCCTTTTTAACCCTCATACAATTTATTCTTTCTAATTCGTTTCTCTTGCTATTGTTTATTAACCATAGATTTAGGATTGATGAAAAATAAAAAGAATATTATGAATCAAAATGTCACCTGCCATGAATATGACAAGTGACAAAGAGTTCTTTTATTTAACCATATAGAACACAATAAGTCTTTTATATTTTAACTTCGCAAAAATCCGTGAAGATTGGATATTTTACTCGTCACAATGTAAGCCTTTTAATGTGTTCTATATAGCTCATACCATTAGGCTGACTAGACTGTTATATCTCTGAATAGGGGAATGTATTAAAATACCAAAACAGTTCATTTTCTAAAACATATCCTCTTCTCAATCTATTATCAAAACGGTATTCCTTAAAATAGCCATCAACACAGTTGTAAAATTGAACCATGTTATTAAGGTCATATGAATCCATTACTTCATTCATTAATGGAATAAAATTATCTGGTAAATCCTTGCACTGTCTTAACGTTTTTTGTAAGTTTTTTACGCATGGATATAATATATCATTATGTGCTAATACTAGGCGGCAAGCATAAAAAACTGTATCATATATACACTTATTAACAAATAATATATTCTCCAAGTCATCATCAGCACTAAATCTGCAGCTTTTCATCAGCGAATAAAATTTCTTTATATTCTCATTTTTTTGTTCGATGAAAATAGAATATTTACTGGCTAATAACTTTTCAATATCAGTATCACGCGAATAAATTACTTTTGAATGATACAAAGTACTTTTTACACATTCATTACCATACTCCCATATTTTTGACAGAAAATCTTTGGGTATAATTTTTCCATCAACCTCTACTTTATACTCTTCTGAGTCAAAATCCGTTCCCCAAAAGTAATTTTTAGTTTCTTTCTCTTTATTAAACCTTTCATCTGTTACTACGACAAAAACATCAATATCTGAGCGGTCTGTTTCAGTTCCTTTTGCTACCGAACCACACAAAATCAACGCCAAAATGCTTTCGTCCTTTGCAGCGTGCTTAATTAATTGATTAATGGTATCTTCTTGGTTCTTATTCATTTTTTCACTCCAATCTCATAATTCGGAGGAAAACTTCTACCTATTAATATTTTGAAGAATGTGTACAGTTAAGTTGATATATTGTGGGCAGAAGTTCCTCGTTAATAAATTTCCTGAACATACTGACCACCTCCTTAATACTTACTAGAAATATAACTACCAATAAAACATGTACTGGTTTAATTTTCCAATACCATTATAAATAGAAGCAACTAACGAGTCAATATAAAGATTAATTATAGGAATCCTTTACTTTGACTTATTAATTTTAAACTTACGGAGGACTATACCAAGAAAAAGCCTAAGCATAAGCACATAATAATGGATAAGCTTGAAATAATACTTCCAAAAAAAATTAAATACACCCTATTCTTTTGTGTCCAGCTTTTCCTTGATGCTCCCAAAATAATCATCATTATACCTATTATTAATATTACTGCGAACAGTAAAATATAAGCTATCATGCATGTCCTCCTTATAATTTATAAGCAACCGGAGCGGCTTATCCTTTGGTGCGTTTTATAAAATAAAAATATAGATAAAACTAAGCTTGCAGCAGCAAATAATCCCCAAACAATATACCCTAAGTCATTTGAAATTATATTAAGTTTCCCTACACCATTTCCTAAAAACATATAAAAATATAACAATTGTATAATACCTGCTGCGTGAGTTATTTTAAATCTCATAATTCAATCCCCTTAAATAATTTACCAAAATGTATTTAATTCTAATTCGTATTTTATTACGAGTCCCAATTAGCCTGTAGCAATATTATACCATATACTTACAGCACAACTAAATAAAAAAGCCCAAGAATTTCTCCCTGAGCTCAATTCTTCCATAACACGCTTTATGTGCAGAGTCATAGTCTAGATATAAAACTATCCCGCATAATTTTCTGCTTGGGTCTTATAAAGTTTATAATATAGACTCTCAGTCTTTCTCATTAGATTTGTATGGGTATCAAATTCAGAAATAATACCGCTATCTATTACAAGAATCTTATCTGAAAATATAGCTGATGACATTCTGTGAGAAATGTATATCACCGTTTTATCCTGTACTGTAGAATTAAAGTTCTGATAAAATTCGGCTTCTGCAATTGGATCAAGCGCAGAAGTTGGCTCATCTAATATAATGATGCTTGCTTTGGAATGTAAAACCCTAGCAAACGCTAGTTTTTGTGTTTCCCCACCGGATAATTCTACTCCCCCTTCATCGAAGGACTTCATATATAAACTATTAATACCTTCCGGAAGAGAATCAATTTTATCCTTTAATCCAACCTTACAAATTGCAGCATAGGCCTCTTCATCAGTTCCATCATTATTTAGAATATTTTCCTTTAATGAATAAGCGAACAGTTTGAAGTCCTGGAATAACGTGCTTATTTGCTGTATATAAGAATTATATTCGTAATCATAAATAGAAATTTCATTAATAAGAATATCCCCTGAATTTGGCCGATATAGGCGACATAACAGCTTAACCAGCGTTGTTTTGCCGGCACCATTTAAGCCTACAATAGATATTTTTTCACCGGCATTTACTTTAAACGAAATATCCTTTAATATCAATGAAGTTGTCTTAGGATAAGAAAATGTGACATTCCTGAATTCCAGAGTTTGAATTGTGTCTTGTAAAGGAATTTTCTTTCCAACCTCCTCTTCATCTTTAATTTCCATTAATTCAATAATAGGATTAATAAGCCGCAATCCTGAGATAAAACTCATACTCGTATTTATCATAGTGGACACAGAGGAAGAAAAACTCAAGGCGGTGGAAACATATAAGCTAAAAGAAGAAACAGGTAACCTATTTACAATTGTCCTTACTGCAACAAGCCCATAAACTAATAGCATTTCAATATATTTAACTACTTGCATCAAGGATTTTATAGAAAAGGATTTTCTTAAGTATTCATTATAAAAATCGCATATTTTTTTGGCAAACCAATTGTACTTATCCCTTAAAAAACTGCCTATCGGGTAAATGCGAAAGTCTTTACCATTTTTATTATCCAGTAAAACACCTACGTAATAATTAAACTTTCTATTAACATCAAGATTGTCATCATAAAATTTTAGCTGCGTTTTAAAGAATATGCCCATTAAAATAATATTAAATAAAACCGCAATACCTAAAATGATTATTAACTTGAAATCAAAAGAAATCATAATTGCCGAAAGCCCTATAAATGTCATAATATATTGAATCATATTTGCAGATGAAGTCAGCAGCGTATCAATACACTCTTCGTTTTCTATTGCAAATCTGGCTCGTTCTGCCAGGTCTAAATAATGAGGATCCTCCAAATATTGATATGGAATTTTAGTAAGTTTAAAGCAAATTCTATGATCCAGTGCTTCCCGCATTTTAACTTGATGAATGGAAATCAAACGAATAACCAGCTTATTTAGAATATTCAATATCAAGTTTATTCCCGCAAGACAGAATCCTGCAATAATTGATTTATGATAGTCCTTAAACTCCAAACTCGAAATTAGTATTGAAAGGGTATAAGCATTAAAAATTGTCTGAATGGAAAGAGTAATGCATTTGAACGCTACAACTGTAAAATATTTTTTATATGTTTTAAATGCAAATAATATAAACTTTCCAAATACATTTTTGGATGAAATATTTTTAACTGTTTTACTATTCTGCTCGCTCATCCTCAATTCCCTCCTTGTAATACTTGCCTTGAGTTGAAAACATATGATAATACTCACCCTTCAATAGCATCAGTTCATTATGGTTTCCATATTCAATCAAGCCTTCCGGTGAAAATAATGCAATCTTATGACAGAACTTAGTAGATGATAGTCTATGGGATATATAGATTGCAGTTTTATGCTCCACTAAATTATCGAAGGATTGATAAATTTCAGATTCAGCCAAAGCATCCAAGGATGCGGTTGGTTCATCTAATATAACCATATTTGCATCTTTATATAATGCTCTAGCTATAGCAATTCTCTGATTTTGTCCTCCTGACAGTTCAATGCCTTCATCATCAATTACGCGCAACATTTGAGTATCATATTTATGATTTAAAGCTTCTATTTTCTCTCCTAGGCCTGTACGATTTAAAGCCTCTTTGCCCTTATGTTTGACAGCCTCAGCTTTATCGCCGCCAACAATATTCTCTAATAAACTGCATGCAAAGATTTTTACTTCCTGATATACAACCGAGAACATTTTATAGTATTCTTCTTTATCAAAGTCTTTTACATTAATGTTATTAATCAGAAGTTCTCCCTCAGTAACGGGAAATAAACCTGTAATAAGTTTGATAATTGTAGATTTACCTGCACCGTTAATACCAACAATGGCAAGCTTTTCTCCTTTCTCTATCTTAAAATTAAAGTGACGTAAAATCCACTTATCTGTCTTAGGATATTTAAAGGATACATCTTTAAACTCGATCTCCAGCGCTTCATCTTTAGAAAATGCCTTATGCTTGCCGGACGAAGAGAAAAGCTCCTCATTTTCAAAGAATTTAAAATAGCTGCTGGCATATGTAGCACTTTTTATTAATTTAATAATAGTTTCGGCCAGTGACTTCAAAGTGGTTGATAGAGTAATAACCATACCAACATACAGTGATACATCCCCAAGAGTAAGTACCCCTCGAAAGTATCCTACAATAATAATTGTATATGAAATTATATCTTTTACTAAAATGCAAATGGATTCACACAGTCCAAGATAAAATTCTTTATTTGCTATGTCTTCAATTACATGTACATAATCTGAAGACTTTTCTTTATAATATTTATTTATTTTTTTTGACAAATCAAAAATACGGATATCCTTTCCATAGGAAAAATCATAGCTTATCTTATTAAAGTATGTTTTTTGTTTATCTGCCTTAGCCTTATCTTTTTTCTGCTCATTGATGTATCGTGCTATTTTACTGTTAATTGTAATGGAGATAATTGTATTTAGTACACATACAAATGCTATTAGCGGTTGAAATGAGAATATTAATATGCAATATAGTATTATTGAGAAAATGAAAGGGCATATTTTTACAAAGTTACTGTAGACTCCCTCAAATCCTACTCCACTGAGCAATGCTTCTTTGGCAACTCCAAAATCATCTACTATTGCTGAATCTTCTAAAAACTGATAATCCATTTTTTGATATTTTTCATTAATTGATGATAGTTCTCTCTGTCTTAATTCCACAAATGCTCCATTGAAATATCTATTACATAGTAAAGAAATAATAGATAACACCAATGACAATCCACACAACCCGCAGAGAGTTAAAATAAGGGTGCTTTGATTCGTTTTTGTTGTAAAATAGTCTATTGCTATTTTGGGAATAAATATTGCAACAAAGGGGAGAAAACCGGCACAGACAGTTTCCAGTATCATCAATATATATAAGTAGCTTTTATGTCTCTGCTTTATTATCTTTAATTCATGCCATAAAACAGCCAATACAGCCATTTTTTCTTTTCTTTTATCCATTGCATCCACCTCAAGTCCCTACTTTCTTACTTTATAACAACAGCTAAGTTGCATCCATAAATCTTAAGCACTATTCTTTTATATATCCATCAAGTGGGAAGTTTGTAATAATACTATTTTCAATTTTCACACTTCCAAATATAGACTCTTCTCAATGGAATGTCAAAATATAAAGGATAAGCAACCGGAGCGGCTTATCCTTTGGTGCGTTTTATATGAAAATTGCTACTAATCTAATATAGGCTATCTAAAAATAGGTTTTGAAGCCCAATAATTTATATAAATTTTTAGCATCCGCAAATGCTCTTGTAGTAATTATCTTTGATCCATTTGCAAAAGCGTCCTCAACTGACTTTTGGCACAATGCTCGTGCCAGCCCTTTTTTTCTAAAAGCATTAACGGTGGCTACGAACTCAAGCGATGAAATTCCTTTGTTATTCAAAATCGCAGAAACAGCTGCCGGCTTCCCCTGGTAATATCCAATATAACAAGGCATAATTCCGCCCTTACATATATCAAAATGATTTACCCTATGTATTATAGGATAATTACCATGTAAAACCGAGTTGCAAATATCCGTCCATATACCAAATTCATCTATTGTAGTAACTTGTTTTACAGTTATATCTTTATCAGTTTTTTCATATGTAGGTTTTTCTTCAGGAAATATAGCCATATTAAGTTCTTCATCATCCTCATGCTGTTCGGGAGTTAATAAAGGTCTGTGCTTACCCCAAATCAAATCGGCTATCCTGTCAGAAAGACATAATCCCCACCAGGTATGTACATTCAAAGCTTTAATTTCATTTATCTTTTTTAAAGCTTCATCATTATTCAAATGCTCAAGAGTTACATCAAACAATGATGTTCCTCCCTCTTGTCCTTCTTTTGGATAAATCATAGAATAATAACCGTTATTAATAAATTCCATATGTGAAGCGTTTCCTAATTGGCGGCAATAAAAATTTGCTCCATCGTCAATGAGCTTCATTATTTCTGAATTATTCATACTTCAGCTCCCCTTTTTTTATAAATAAAAAAGTAAATAGTGCATAATTCACTTTAATTATACTATTGTTTATTAATTTCAATCTAATGATGTCAATAATCATATTAATTTAAGCAATGAAAATATTTTTCTCAATGAACCTTGCGACCCCATCTTCATCATTGCTATCAGTAACGTAATCAGCTGTATTTAACACTTCCTTTACAGCATTTGAAACCGCAATACCATAGCCACACTGGTCAAGCATTTCTATATCATTTAAATCGTCTCCAAAAGCAATAATATTTGATAATCCAATATTTAAATAACCGGCTAATGCTTTTATTGCTTGAACTTTTCCTGCATTTTTATTTATAAAGCTATATCTGTTTTCCCCTCTATAACAAATTACCTTGCAATCCGTAAACTTATTTGCAATGTTTAAAGCAGTATCTTTATTAGGTAATTCCGTTACTATCTTATAGGCACAATCCTCCAAAGGTTTTGAATAATCATTATAAATAGCCTTATACAATATTGGTGACTCAGCAATATGATGGCTATTCCATAAAACACCTGTATCTGTTGCTATTGTTAGTTCTTGTGTTTTACTAATCTTCCTTATCTCTTCGATAATATGATTTGTTGTCTCTAAATTAAATCCACAGCCATATATTAATTTTTCATTACAATGTACCATCGTTCCATCTGTAGTAATTTCATAATCAGGATTTAAAGTATTAATAAACTTTTCTGCACCTATTTTATATCTCGCTGTCGCAATAGCTGTACTAATTCCATACTCGGAGCATTTTTTAAATATATATTGAGTATACTCAGAGATACTTTTATCAGTATGAAGCAATGTGAGATCTAAGTCTGTGACTATCAATTTTATTTTTTTCATTATTTCCCCCCTTATTAAATTTCTTGATGGACCATAGTTTACTATAATCAATTACAC
>JAEZDX010000336.1 GCA_023417975.1 Bacillota bacterium | reverse complement strand
GCGTTCAGGAGGGTACCGGATTAGGTTTGTCAGTAGTTCATGGTATAGTAAAAAGAAATGATGGTTTCATAAATGTTGAAAGTGAACTTGGGAAAGGGAGTACGTTTACAATATTACTTCCGCAGGTAAAAAAATATTTAATAAGTAACAATGAGGAGGGTGAAATAAATAGTGAAAGTCGGGCCCGGATATTATTTGTTGATGATGAAGCCGCTATTCTAAACACTAATCAAAGACTACTGCAAATGGATGGATATGATGTTACGGGAGTACTTGGAGGACGAAAAGCTTTGGAGTTATTCAGAAGCAATAAGGATTTTTTTGATATAGTCATAACGGATCAATCTATGCCGGATTTGTCCGGTGAGCTTCTTATAAAAGAGATGCGTGAAGTTAAGAAGGACATTCCTGTAATATTATGCTCGGGTTACAATGAAGAAGCTATATCGCAATATCTAATGTCATTAAGCAATATAATGCTTTTAATGAAACCGGTTTCCAACACTGATTATATTAAAGCTATAGAAAAATTGATGGAGCAAAACAATGGAAACCAAAGAAAATGAAAATATTTTACATTCAAATAAAATTCATTTAACTTTATAGGGGGACAACTGGGGTGTTTAATTTTATTATTTTAGATGATGACGCTGTGCATAATGTAAATACAAGCATGAGATTGGATTTAATTATTAAAGAAAACTCCATTGATGCAAAAATCGCCTTATGTACTACAAATCCAGATGATGTAATTGCTTACAGCTTAAAGAACAATAAACAAAGCAATATATATATGTTGGATGTAGATGTGCGAAAAGATATAGACGGTATTGGAGTTGCCGCTATAATCAGAGAGTATGATGCTAATGCATATATAGTATTTGTATCTGCATATACTGAGTTTGTTATGCCGAGTCTAAAGGTTAAAATTTTTGATTATCTTGTAAAGCCGGTTTCAATAGAGACTTTGACAAATTGTATTATGGCAATTAGCAAGGATTTCATAAAAATTAATAAACATAAGCCTCAACTATTTGCAATTAAATCGGGCTTCAATATGTATAATCTTAATTTTGATGAAATTATTTATTTTGAAAAGTATGGACACTTGCTTATAGTTCATACCGATATTGGGAAAATCGAAAGCTCCGAATCTCTGGAAAATATTGAGGTTAAGCTTGATAAAATGAAGTTTTTTAGATGTCACAAATCTTATATAGTTAATATTCAGCAAATTGTAAGAATAGATTATGTAAATAATATAGTTCATTTAAAAAATGGGGAACATTGCCTAGTTTCAAGACGCTGTAAGAAGGAGTTATTAACCAAATGGGTTTAATTATAAGGGGAAGCAAAAGATACCGTGAAATACAACTTCAAGAAAATATAAATATTAAAGATAACATAATAAGAGAGCTGCAGAAAATAAGGCATGAATATAACAATATGCTGCAGAGTTTTATAGGTTTTATTGAAGCAGAAGATATGGAAACGTTGAAGGAGTACAAAGCAGTTGTCTTGGAAAAGACTGCTGAACTAAATACCAATAGTTTTACTCAGCTTACAAAAATTAATAATACAAGCATACTCGGCATTATATATGAATTACTAATAAAAGGGAAGAATGCGGAAGTAAATATAAAATTGACTATTAATAATATTATTGAAGAAATAGACTCACTAAGTGCTGGATTTTATGAAGTTCTTTACAATTATATAAACAATGCATATAGTTCAGCAATTCAACATTCGACATATATTAAACTTAAAATAATTTCAAGTGATAAAGGCATTAGGTTTGTTTTTGAAAATACTGTTGACTATAGAATCGATAAAAATACTTTGACTATGGAAAAAAACACAAGAAAACATAAATTTGCAAGTAATATATTTTTCAATACCTTTATTTGTGAAAATAATATGGTACAGGAAATAATAATTAGTACTACTGGGTAGAAATAAATACGGTCAAAAAGCGACAATTAACGATAAGTGATTGTCGCTTTTTGACCGTTTAGGATGCATGGATTACCTCTTATGCAGAGTATATTGAATATTTGAAGTCTACAGGCTAGTATTTTCTTATATGTATAAGCAATACAAAGCTATTATTAAGGAGGATATTTATGAAATACTTTAATTCTATTAAATTCAGACTTACAATTATTCTTATCTGCGTAGCACTTATTCCTCTCCTAAGCTTATCTTTATTTCAATTAGACCAGTTTAAAACAATTCTTGATAACGATGTCAGGGAACATGAACTGAGTATAGCTAAGTCTAGTGCTGATAGTATTGATTCATGGGTAGATAGGAAAGTTTCACAACTTAAAGAAATCTACAAAGCTCATCCGGAATTTAATAAAATGGATTTTTCAGTTATTAAGAATATTACTACCCCAATTAATGAAAGTGATTCAGAGATCGAATCAATAATTTATACAGATGCCAGCGGGGGCAACGGTGGCACCATTAATGTAAGCGATAGGGAATACTTTCAAAAAGCAAGAGATACTAAAAAAGTAGCAATAGCTGATATTACCGTAAACAAGAGTTCTCAAAAGAGAAATATACCCATTTCTATTCCGATTTTAGATGAAAGTAACAATTTTAAAGGCATCATAGCAAGCTTAATTAGTATAGAAGCAATGGAAAACAGTATTGGAAAGGTAAAAATAGCTGATTCTGGGTATGCATTTTTACTCACGAGTAAGGGTGATTTTATATATCATCCTGATAAAGAAAGGGTTGGTAAAGCTTATAAAGACAGTATACAAAATCAAGAGACTATAGATATTTTTACAAAACAAATACTTGCAAAGGATGAAGGGATTACAACTTACACCGATGATACAGGGGTAAAGAAAGTTGCAGCTTTTTCTACAGTTAAAAGTACTGGTTGGAAAGTAGTAACTACTGTTCCTGAATCGGAAGTATATAATGTTATAGATAAGTCTATTGTTACAGTGGGAATATTTATTCTCATTGCCATAGCATTTGTTTTGTTTATATCAATTTTGATGGCTGGAATAATTGCTAAACCTATACGATTGTCGGTAAATTTTTTAAATGTAATGGCAGGTGCTGATTTTACACAGAACATACCGGCTTCATTTAGGAAAAGAAAAGATGAAATTGGAGTACTGGCGAATTCAATGGACACTATGAGAGAATCAATAAAAGCATTAGTTGCTGACGTTGCTAATGAATCAAACGCCGTTAAGAATAATATTGCAAATTCTTCTGAAAGTATGCAGGAGCTTTCCATACAGGTAAGCGATGTGTCGGCAACTACAGAAGAGATGAGTGCTTCAATGGAGGAGACTGCAGCTACTGCAGAGCAAATGAATGCAACCTCTTTGGAAATACAGCATGCTATAGAGGTTATTGCCGGAAAGGCTCAAAATGGATCACAAATAGCGGAAGAAATAAGCAAACGGGCACAAGATTTAAAAGGAAATGCAGAATCTTCTCAGAGAACTGCACATGATATACGTAATAACATTGATGCTGAAATAAGAGTGGCTATTGAGCAAACCAAAGCAGTGGAGCAAATTAATGTGCTTACAGAGGCTATTTTGCAAATCACATCACAGACCAATTTACTTGCCTTAAATGCCGCTATTGAGGCTGCTAGAGCAGGAGAAGCCGGTAAAGGCTTTGCAGTAGTAGCGGA
>JAEZDX010000593.1 GCA_023417975.1 Bacillota bacterium | reverse complement strand
GCTAAGAGGGGCTCACAAAAGGAAATAGATAGAATTCTTTATTATGGAAAGCTGGAAGAAGAAATGATATTAAAACAAGAAGACCGCACAGACGTAGAACAGGCTTTTCATAACTCCATAGCGAAGGCAGCTCATAATGAGTTCATCGATAAGCTAATGCCAATTATTTATAATGCCATTTACAAAGGTGTAATTTTATCTGAAGAAAATCCTTTAATGGTACAGGAAACTATGTGGGACCACAGGATGATTATGGATTTCATAGCTGCGCGGGATGCTGAAGGTGCAGAGACAGCCATGAAACTTCATATTATACATGCTATGAGGGGCTTTGGAATAGAAAATGAATAAAATATAAGAGCCTTTACATTGACAATAGACATCGTACAACGTACAATAATGTTAGACAACGCGTGATAATATATATAAATATTTAAATTATTTGAAGGGTGGTATAGTAATGAGAAGTCATGCTGTAACAAAAGGTAGCAAAAGTGCTCCGCACCGATCTTTATTAAACGCATTAGGACTAACTAAGGAAGAAATGGAAAGGCCGCTTATAGGCATTGTAAGTTCAAAGAATGACATAGTTCCCGGACATATGAACTTGGATAAAATTGTGGATGCAGTTAAGCTTGGAGTTGCTATGGCCGGTGGAACTCCTATAGTTTTCCCTGCTATAGCAGTTTGTGATGGCATTGCTATGGGACATGTAGGGATGAAATATTCACTTGTTACTAGAGAACTTATTGCGGACTCAACAGAAGCCATGGCATTGGCACATGCCTTTGACGGGCTTGTAATGGTACCTAATTGTGATAAGAATGTACCTGGTCTTTTAATGGCTGCAGCCAGAGTTAATATTCCTACTATATTTGTAAGCGGAGGACCAATGTTGGCAGGTAAAGTTGACGGCTGTAAAACAAGCCTCTCAAGCTTATTTGAAGCAGTTGGAGCTTATAATGTAGGTAAAATGACAGAAGAGAAGCTGGAGGAATACGAGAATAAAGCTTGCCCAACTTGTGGTTCTTGCTCCGGAATGTATACGGCAAACAGTATGAATTGTTTGACAGAAGTACTTGGAATGGGACTTAAGGGTAACGGAACAATTCCAGCAGTTTATTCTGAGAGAATAAGGTTGGCAAAACACGCAGGAATGCAGATTATGGAGTTAGTTGAAAACGACATAAAACCGAGAGATATAATGACCTTGGAGGCTTTTAAAAATGCATTAACTATGGATATGGCTCTTGGCTGCAGTACTAATAGTATGCTGCATTTGCCTGCAATTGCGCATGAGGCAGGTGTAGAAATAGATATTGATATGGCTAATGCTAAAAGTGCCCAAACCCCAAATCTCTGACATATAGCACCTGCAGCTCATACTTATATTGAGGAATTAAACGAGGCTGGCGGAATATATGCAGTTATGAACGAGATAGATAAAATAGGACTCTTAAATACCGATTTAATAACATGTACGTCTAAAACAGTAGCTGAAAACATAAAGGGTTGTGCCAATAGAAATCCTGAAGTTATAAGACCTGTGGAAAATCCATATAGTGCTACAGGAGGAATAGCAGTGTTAAAGGGGAATTTGGCACCTGACTCCTGCGTTGTTAAGCGGTCGGCAGTAGCACCTGAGATGCTGAAGCATGAAGGACCGGCAAGAGTATTTGATTGTGAAGAAGACGCTCTTGAGGCAATAAATTCAGGAAAGATAAATGCTGGAGATGTGGTTGTTATCCGATATGAAGGGCCCAAGGGTGGACCAGGTATGAGAGAAATGCTTAATCCCACTTCTGCAATTATGGGCAGAGGACTTGGAAACAGTGTGGCTCTTATTACAGATGGACGCTTCAGCGGAGCTACAAGAGGTGCATCAATTGGACATGTATCACCTGAAGCAGCGGTTGGCGGGAACATTGCATTAATAGAAGAAGGCGATATAATTCAAATTGACATAAATAATAATTCCATCAACTTTTTGGTAAGTGATGAAGAATTGGAAAAGCGAAGAGCAAATTGGAAGCCAAGAAAACCTCAAATTACAACAGGAGTGCTGGCAAGGTATGCAGCATTGGTAACCTCAGGTAACAGAGGAGCTGTTTTGGAGCTTCAAAATCCATAAATTTATGGGTTGTTTAATATATCAAATTTTTAGCATTAGGTGTATAATTAATATATAATATTTTAGGAGGGTTATTAACATGATATGTTGTTGCTGCTGTTTATTATCTCGTTCAATATTTATAAGAGAAAACAGCAATAAGTCTGCATATTTTTGAGATAGCCTAGTTATAAATTTCAAGATTATGAGCTGCAGGTTTTTGCTTGCAGCTTTTATGTTTTGTGATAAAGGGAGGAAAGTAAATGACTTTTTCGGTCTACAATACTTTAACGGGAAGCAAAGAAGAATTAATACCTATTGAGGAAGGTAAAATAAGAATGTATACTTGTGGGCCTACGGTATACAATTATGCTCATATAGGAAACTTAAGGACTTATATATTTGAGGATGTTCTTAAAAAGTCCTTAGAGTACTTGGGGTTAAAAGTAACGCATGTTATGAATATAACTGATGTAGGGCATTTGGAATCTGATTCCGATACAGGCGAAGATAAGATGGCACTGGGAGCAAGCAGAGAAAAAAAGACCGTATGGGAAATTGCCAGATTCTATGAGAAAGCATTTTTAAAAGATTGCAACAGCCTTAATATAGAAGCTCCAACAGTTATGTGCAGAGCTACGGAGCATATTGAGGATATGATTAAATTTATTCAGATACTTGAGGAGAAGGGCTTTACTTATATAGCAAATGGAAATGTGTATTTTTCCATAGAAAAGTTTCCAGGCTATGCATTACTGGCAAAGTTAAGCATGGAGGAACTTGAAGCAGGAAGCAGGGTTGAAGTAGACAAATTTAAGAAAAATCCTCTGGATTTTGTCTTATGGTTTACCAACTCAAAGTTTTCAAATCAAATAATGCAGTGGAAATCACCTTGGGGAACAGGCTTTCCAGGCTGGCATATTGAATGTTCTGCTATGTCCATGAAATATCTTGGCGACAGAATAGATATACACTGCGGAGGGGTAGACCATATTCCGGTACATCATACAAATGAGATTGCTCAATCGGAATGTGCAGTAGGGCATAAGTGGGTAAACTACTG
>JAEZDX010000133.1 GCA_023417975.1 Bacillota bacterium | reverse complement strand
AGCATGGTTATACCGGAATGAAACAATTTAAAATAGAATACGGAATTCCCATGTGTGCACCATTAGTTGCAAAAATTGTAAGAGCCGTAATGGTAAAAAAAGGCAAGATGAGATCAAAGTGGTTTAGGGAAAATGTGATGATGAAAGGTGTTGAATACGCCAGGACTTTTGCTAATAATAAAATTGATATGGTTCCTAAGGAAGTTCGAGCTCATGTCAGTAAGCTAAGAAAGGGCCAGCCTCAGGATTGGCTTGTAACTCACATTTCAGAAATGGAACAAAAGGGGTGGCTCGATTTGCATAAGGCTTCAGAGCTTTTAGGGGTTTCCTATAATTATACCCGAAAATGTGCTACTGACGGACGGTTAAAGGTTATATTGGAAAAAAGTATTAGATTTACAACAATAGAATGGATTGATGAAGCAAAAAAACTTTTACAGGAAAACAGAAAAAAAGTTGAGTTGAATAAGCAGCGATTTAGCAAAATCAATGTAAAGCACCTCGATAATTGGGAAGAGGTTTACCGGGAGTGGAAGTCCGGTAAAATTACAGTAAAAAGTGCCGCAGAAAAGCTCGGTATATGTAGAAGTACATTTTACTTACGAGTTAAGAAATACGAAAAATAGATATTTACAATTTCATAAACACCGTATTTTTCAGCTGAATAATACGGTGTTTATTGCGGCGTAACTTGCTTAAAATGTCAATCTACAATGAAAAGCTTGGCACCCTTTTTCGTATGTGAACGATGAGGATTAGCATTATCGGCAACTTGATAACTCATTCCGGAAGTTAGTGTAAATTCTCTGCCATCTTCAAGCTCAGTTACTAATTCACCCTCTAAGACGAATAGCACATGCCCGCGTTTACACCAGTGATCTGCAAAATACCCGGCAGTGTATTCAACCATACGCACCCTTATATTTCCCATTTCAAAGGTACGCCAATATGCCTCTCCGGTTATGCCCGGATGTATTGTGGGCTCTATTCCCTTCCAGTCAATAGTACAAAATGGAACATCTTCAATTTTCATTTTCATTACTCCTTTTCATTTACCGAAGGTACTTTACTAATAAATATTATACTCTTTGATATTTCTACATTTATCAACATTTCCCTGCCGGAAACCAAAAAAACTAAAAAACAAAAGTGCCAAAGCATAGTTCCAGTCATTTTAGTGCTTGGAGGCTTTATGGGTATTATGTTTATTTATACTGTATCAATACATCACAAACGCTGTGGAGAGGAGGAGAATCAAGTAACCCCTTTTCTCTTGCCATATCACAAATCGTTGTAGCATAAATAGTTAAAAACATGTAATTGCACGCTCTAGTAACATCATCCTCAAGATGTGCCGGGAACAACTTTTTATATCCATCAACATATCTTGCAACAGCACCAGAGTATAAATCAATAGATGATGCAAAAACCTTTTCAACAAGGCAAGTAAATTTTTCATACTGTTCCTTTTTAAAAGCTGGGACAGTGACAAATAGCTTCCCGTTGGTATCTCTTCCTATGTAACCTCGCTCGATTGCCGATGCTGCAGAATCGGTGTCGGTAATCGCTTTTCTGCTTAATATGTCTTCACAAATATTTACTTCATTACTATACATCATTTCACGGTATGCAAAGCCTCCAAAATGATATGAAATATGCTGGTAAGTTCCTCTGCTTCCACAGTTTGCTGATTGTTCCCGTCCAAGACCACGCACCAAATTCTTATTTTCACTCATCAAATGTGCATGATAACTCCACCTGAAGCCGTCATACCGAACAGGGTGATTGGTGCACTCAATAGGATTATACTTTTCACTTAAATGCTCAAGAGCCATTATGCCGTAAAGATAAATCAATTCACCGGATGATTTTCCGGCGGTATATACTTTTAGCTCATTTACATAATTCATAAGCTCCTTCATTGATGAAACAAAGCTATGGACTACCGGCACAAAGATGCCTTTCATCTTTTCGCTGTACTCATTTACCTTATCAGAATAAATCATTAAATTTGTTCGGTATTTGCCCTTTCCCTGTTCGAATAATGCTTCACGATTTACAAGATTTTGAATGCGTTCCTCAATATAATATGCCGGAACTCCACACGACTTTGCGAGTTCTTCAACTGTTTTAGATGCTTCGTAACAATAAAACAGAACATTTTGAGATAATGCATCATTGATATACACATAAGGAAATGGACTTATGGGATCTTTGTAATTGCCATCACCATTGATACGAATTGTAATCTTAATTGGCTTCAATGCTATTTCATTCATGTTTTCGCACTCCTTTTTCAGTTTCCTACGGGCTTCCGAAAGACGCCATGTGACTGTACCTTCAGGAATATCAAGCCTCTCGGAAATTTGTTTTGTTGAAAGGTTGTCATAGTAATATAGAATGATAATATCGCGATATATCACTGAAAGCATAGCAATTTTGCTTCTCAGTAAATCATATAGTTCTTCGTTCTCTTCGCCGTGTTCATCTTCATAGGACATAGTCTCAAGAGTACCATAGGAATACATCGCGCGCTGTTTTCCCATATATCGCCGAAATGTTTTTGTTACATTACTTGCAACACCCCAGAGCCATGGTTCAAATCTGCTGTCGTCCTTCAGCTTTGGAAGCTCTCGCACAGCCGTAAATAATATTTCCTGTGCCATCTCGTCAGCCTCTTCTCTTGTATACGTGCGGTTGACAGCATACCCGTACACCTTTTCGATATAGCTTTCAATAATATCCGCATGCATCATTCTCACCTGCCTTTCGATTGTAAAGTGTGCAAAAAAGTAGTTTCATTGGGTATATTAAAATATTATTTCATAATTTTATTCGCAATTTCTTACAATGGAGATTTATAATATATTGTACCATATGTTGCTATACTTTTATTATCAGGAAAGCTTGAAGGTCTATTCATTCCTTCTGTTTTGGTACACTGTAATTATATGGTATAATATTGCCTATATATTGATTCATCTTAGTAAAATTTTGCGAAGTAATTAATATAGTTTAATTAGGAGGTATAAAAATTATGGCTAATGTTGCTGAAGATATGACAAAAAAACTTCTTGCTGATGCAGGTATAAAAAAGGGTATGAATGTTCTTGATGTTGGTTGCGGTAGAGGTGATGTATCGCTTCTACTTGCAGATATGGTTGGAACAGAAGGAACTGTTTTAGGAATAGATTTTGATGAAAGTTCACTAACATATGCTCGTGAGCGAGTACAGCAGAATAAACTTACAAATATAACTTTCATAAAAAATAATTTAAGTGAACTTACAATTTTACATGATAAGTTTGATGCTATCATTGGTAGACGTGTACTCATGTATTTGCCAGAACCAAAGAGAGTTATAACTGACCTCTCTGCATTATTAAAGGTTGGAGGAGTGATGGTTTTTCAAGAACATGACTCAACAATGTCACCGGGCAGCGTTGTACCTATGCCTCTTCATAATCAAGTGACTCGATGGATATGGGATACAGTAGAATACGAAGGAGGTAATATACATATAGGTTTTGACCTTTGGAATTTACTTTCACAAAAGGGACTCGTTGTAGAAAAAATTAGTGCAGAAGGAGTGTTGCAAACTCCTGACTCACCATATCCAATAACTCCTATTGTTCGGGCTATGCTACCTCGTATTATGGAGAAAGGTGTTGCTTCAGAAAAAGAAATTGACATAGACACACTTGAACATCGACTAACTGAAGAGCGTGAGAAATCAAATTGCACATATGTCAAAGAAATGGTCTTCTGTGCAATAGCACGAAAGATTGAATAAAGTTTAATATTTTTAATGTAATAACACATATCAGGGAATAAATTTAGTGCTAACAGTTAATTTCCAATATTAATATAAACCGTATCAGTGTATATGCCACTTTTGTTAGTGGCATATTTTAATTCATAAATATCTCTTCTTATTAAAATACTTAGTTGATGTCATAATCTTAGTATATATCAATCATTGCTTGGCATATATCATTGCTTTAAAAGTACACAATATTTTATAATTTTATTTATAAAATGAATTTGAGCAACTAAATACATACAGCACTTAAATCAGGTATTCTATTGACTATTCGAAATTATCAATAGAGCAAAATAACAAAGCTCAGAGTTTAGTGCCGTTTGTACTTTGTGGAAGTGAAAGGAAAGGCGATAATTATGAAAAAACAAGGATTTAATCCATATCTCCCATCATGGGAGTATATCCCCGACGGAGAACCACATGTCTTTGAAAATCGTGTCTATGTCTATGGCTCTCATGACCGTTTCAACGGGCATGTATTTTGTTTGAACGACTATGTTTGCTGGTCCGCACCTATTGATGATTTGACTGACTGGAGATATGAAGGTGTGATTTACAAAAAGACTGATGATCCACTGAATCCTGACAGCAGAATGTGCCTTTATGCACCTGATGTCACAGTTGGACCGGATGGGCGATATTATTTGTATTATGCTCTTGACAAGGCTTCGGTTATTTCCGTTGCAGTATGTGACACCCCAGCAGGAAAGTATGAATTCTATGGTTATGTACATTATTCCGATGGAACACGTTTGGGTGAAAGAGAAGGTGAGCCATATCAATTTGATCCTGCAGTAATAACAGAAGGAGATACAACATACCTATATACCGGATTTTGTGGATATGGCGACAAATCACGTAAAGGTGCCACTGTAACAGTTGTTGGACCTGACATGCTTACTATTATGGAAGAACCGGTATATGTAGCACCTAGTCAGCCTTATAGCCAAGGCACGGGATTTGAAGGACATGAATTTTTTGAGGCATCTTCCATAAGAAAGATAGGAGATACCTATTATTTTGTATATTCCTCAATTGTTATGCATGAATTGTGTTATGCTACCAGTAAATATCCAACAAAAGATTTTACATACAGAGGAGTTATTGTGAGCAATAATGATATTCATATTGATTCCTACAAGCCGGCAGAAAAATCTATGAATTATGGATCAAATAATCATGGCGGCATCGTTGAAGTTAATGGTAAGTGGTATATTTTCTATCATAGACATACTAATAATTCATGGTTCGACCGTCAAGGTTGTATGGAACAAATTAAAATTCAAGCTGATGGCACAATTCCTCAGGTTGAGATAACCTCCTGCGGTTCAAATGGAGGACCTCTTGTTGGGCGCGGAGAGTATCCGGCACATATAGCCTGTAACCTTTTCATTAACGAAGAAACATTGACTAAAGATTTCCCTGCGGCATGGAGAATTAATCCATATCCTATGATAACACAGGATGGAAAAGATGGAGATGAAGAAATCGGTTATATCGATAATATTCAAAATTCTGCTACAGCAGGCTTCAAATATTTTGACTGTAAGGGAATTAAGAAAGTTAAAATTAAGGTACGTGGATATTGCAGCGGTGCCTTTGAAGTAAAGACATCTTGGAATGGAGAGGCACTTGGAAAGATACCGGTTAATTATACAAATATATGGACAGAATATTGTGCAGATATAGAAATTCCAGACGGCATACAAGCAATATATTTTACATATACAGGCGGCGGAAAAGCAAGTCTGGCCTCTTTCACATTGGAATAATAAATAAGCAAGGACTGCAGTTAAAATTGCAGTCCTTGCTGCTTTTTAACATCTAGCTTATTTGGTATTTTAGGTTCCAACACCGGCTGCAGATTCAAGTTCACCTTTTTCTAGTCGGAATCCCCTGCAAAGCAAAAGCTGCCGGGATTAAAACTGCGAGGCCACATTCCTGCTTGGAGCAGGAAGAATCAAAAATAATTTTTCAGTTCCTGTATATGGTGTATCAGTATATCTGCAGCCTCCAGCTCGCCCTCAAGAGAGTAGCCGTATGTGCAGCCTATGGTGTAAATGCCGTTTATTTTACCGGCATCCATATCCTGTCTTCTGTCTCCTATGATGGCCATTTCTTCCGGGTACTTTGATTTTATTATCTTTAAAATATCGCTTTTAGGAATGAAATCATATTCCTCGGAACAGGCAAACTCCTCAAAGTACTCATCCAGGTGAAAAAGTTCACTGTGACATTTTTTATAATAGTTTTTGCAGTTACTTATGATCACAAGCTTGTACCCTTTACTTTTCAGGTATGTCAGAGTCTCCACAGTACCTTCATAGAGAACGGGCTTACCTTCTTCAATCATCTTTTTCATCTCACCACTGATTATCCCGCTGCACCATTCCCTGGCAGATTCATCAAGCTGCGGCATAAAATTTCTCCACATGTCCTGAGGATTGAAGCCCAGCCAATAAGCTATTTCTTTATCGTTCCACACTCTCTCTTCTGCCAGCCCTTCCTTAACAAGGTAATCATAAGCTTTCCTGAAAGCCGGTGCATATACCTTCATGCTGTTATGGAGTGTCCCGTCATAATCAAAGAACAGTGTGTTCACATTTTCAAAATTTATCAAGGTTTAACACATCCTATGCTAAAACTGACTTAAGAGGTTTGCCATCTCAATTGCAGTAACTGCAGCGTCGTAGCCCTTATTGCCTGCCTTTGTGCCGGCTCTTTCTATGGCTTGCTCAATTGTATCTGTAGTTAACACCCCAAATATTACAGGCACTCCGGTTTCCAAAGATACGCTGGCGATACCCTTTGAAACTTCACTGGATACATAATCAAAATGTGGTGTAGCTCCCCTGATTACTGCTCCAAGGCAGATAACCGCATCATACTTTTCAGTGTTTGCCATTTTCTTTGCTGCCAGCGGGATTTCAAAGGCGCCGGGTACCCAGACCAACTCGATATTTTCTTCCTCTACTCCGTGTCTTTTTAAGCCGTCCAGCGCTCCTGCCAGAAGTTTGCCTCCGATGAATTCATTAAACCTTCCCACAATAATACCGAATTTTAGTCCTTGAGCCACTAATTTTCCTTCATAAGTTTTCATTTTCTTTCCTCCATTTTCTCTGCCCATTCTTGAGTCTGTGGGCTAAATAATTCACTTGTACTTATCCTTTAATTCTATTGTCTTCACTGAAATTCAACATATGTCCCAATTTCTGCTTTTTTGTTTTTAAATAATATTCGTTTCTTTCATTGTGATTCATCTGAATGGGTACTCTATCCACAATTTCTATGCCATATCCGGTGAGCCCCGCCACCTTCTTTGGATTATTAGTCATAAGCTTCACCTTCTTAACTCCCAGGTCTGCAAGAATCTGAGCTCCAATGCCATAGTCCCTTAAATCCGCAGGGAATCCCAAAGCCAGGTTTGCTTCCACTGTATCCATTCCCTGATCCTGTAATCCATATGCCTTGATCTTATTTATCAGCCCTATGCCCCTGCCTTCCTGTCTCATATATAACAGTATTCCTCTGCCTTCCTTTTCTATTTCTTTCATGGCAGCAGCAAACTGTTCTCCGCAGTCACATCTCAAGGAACCGAAGGCATCACCGGTAAGACATTCGGAATGAACTCTTATTAGCACAGGCTCACCGTCCGAAACATCACCTT
>JAEZDX010000495.1 GCA_023417975.1 Bacillota bacterium | reverse complement strand
GCTAAGGATATGTCGGAAACGGGCGGTGTATCTGCTGCGGTTGTAACTGTAACGCCAGACACCAGTACCTACGACGGAAGTACCTTTGCCCCTACTGTAACGGTTAAGGACGGAACAAAGACACTTGTTAAGGACAAGGACTATATACTTAGTTGGACTGCTGACATGATAAATGCCGGTGAAAAAACGCTTACCGTAACCTTTAAGGGAGACTATAGCGGAACACTTACAAAGAAAGCAACAATTATAAGCGCTGCAATTACCGATACAACTAATAAAACACAGTGGGCAACCTACAACAAGAATGCACAGACAGTTTCTGAAGCAAAGGGTACAACTGTAAACAGTCAGGTTTTAACGGTTAAATACAGCATGGACGGAGAAGCTTACGATCTTGATTCTGCGCCAGACTTTACCGGTGCAGGAAACTATACGGTTTATTATGAGCTTTCCGCGCCGAATCATAACACCGTTAAAGGCGAAATTGCATTCAAAATCAATGCTGCAACCGATAATAGTATTACAGATCTTACCATTAACGGTTGGATATTTGGTGAGAAGGCTAAGGCTCCCACAGCAAACTCAAAATACGGCACAATAACCTACACCTACAGTGACAGCGAAAACGGCACTTACACAGACACAGTTCCTACACAGGCAGGAACCTACTATGTAAAAGCAAGCGTTGCACCTACAGGTGATTATAACGGCTGCGAAGCTAAAACAAGCTTTAATATTTCGGATAAAGCAATAGCTGCTCAAGATATAACTATAAGCGGAATTGACGAGTACTACATCTTTACCAACAGCGAAATCAAGCCAGAATCTACGGTGACTATTGGCAATACTAAGCTTATTAAGGGCCTTGATTACACCGTAACCTATAAAGATAATGTTGCGGTTGGCACAAACGCTAAGGTTATTGTAACTCTCAAGGGTAACTACTCCGGCACCGCCGAGAAGACCTTTGAAATCCGATATGGAAAGCTGAATGACGCAGAAGCTAAAGACGCAATTACGCTGCCGGAGTTCAATTCAAAAGGATGGTATAACAACAATATCACCATTGCAGCAAAGGACGGCTGGATGCTATGTAAAGCTCCCACCGGAACCTTTGAAAATACGTTGACCATCAGTGAGGAAAGCGGCAGCAACGGCACAGATTACACCTTCTACATCAAAAAAGCTGATGGAGGTGTGTATGAAAGAACGCTGAACTATAAGTTGGATAAGGCTGCTCCAAAAGGCAGTATTACTATTGAAAAGAGCGAAAATAAAAACATAATTAATATAGTGACCTTTGGGTTACTCTTTAACAATGACGCGGATATAACCATTGCAAGCAATGACGCTCTTAGTGGAATTGCCAAGGTTGAATTTTACAAGTCTGATAAAGAGCTAACTAAGCAAGAGCTTGTTGAAGCTAAGTGGAGTGCTTATACCAAGTCTCTTCATGAAAAGGCAAAGGATGCACAGCATTTCATATATTATGCACGCATTACCGACAATGCAGGAAATGAAGTGATTGTCAATTCTGACGGTGTAACCTTTGATATCACAGCACCGGTTATAAGTGGTATTAAAGACGGTGAAACTTATTTCACTTCGCAGAAAGTAACAGTAACCGATGCAAATTTAGATACTGTAATCGTCAATGGCAAGGAATTCACAAGCGGCAGTACAATTCCGGGTAACACAAATGCAACCTATAAGATTGTTGCTGCAGATAAAGCCGGAAATATAACAATCTACACTGTTACTATGAAGCCGATTATAAACTTATCCGATTATATTGTTAAGCTTACAGAATATGATGTAAAGCCGGACAATAAAAAAGAAATTGAGGACATAAAGAAAAAGGCGGAAGCAGTTGACACAACTAATGCAACTCCAGAGGAAAAGAAAGCCTTGCAGGACATCATTGACAAATGCGATGATTTGTTGAAGAAAATCGCATATACCCAAAACAATACACAACCACCGAAAACCGGTGACACAAATAATATGCCTATGTGGGTAGCATTGTTCCTCATTTCCGGCGGCTCGCTGACTATGTTAGGTGCAAGCAAAAAACGCAAGAAAGTAAACAGTAAATAATATAAACAAAGTGAGGAAAGCAGCCTCCCTGCGGTTAATGCCGTGGGGAGGCTGTTTCTTCTAATAATGTTTGAGAATTATGAAATAACATCAGCGTTTTCCAATGCTGAATATAATCATAAGCTTAGCTTTGAAAATCTACTTCTTGAATTAATTCACTAATGTTCTTTAACAATATGGTATAATATAGTAATCATATATAAAGATGTAAAAAATAGATTTATTGTACAAGCAACTAAGTTTTATCTTTAGGAGGATTTAGATGAAAACTGGATATCATGCTGTCTATGAGAACAACTTCTTTGAGGCAATTGATAGTGCAAAGGCTAATGGTTTTGAATTTGTGCAATTTGATTTAAGTATTCCTAAATTCTTTTTAGATGATTTATCAGTTGACGATTTAATAGCTATTCGTGATTATGCAAAAAGTAATAATGTTGAAATTACATTTCATGCTCCTGGCGATAATGTTAGTTTGTTTTGCGATTATCCATTGATTCGAGACGGTATATTAAAACAGTTTAAGATGATTATACAAAAAGCAAATATTCTTGATGCAAGGCATATTACTTTACACGCAGGCGCGTATCCCACATTTAAAAAAAGTGGCACAAAAAATGATGATTATATTTCGACTTACAAAGATTATTATGAGAGTATTCTTTATGAAAACTTGAAAGCCTTAATATTGAGCAATCAGAAAACTTTGATTTGTTTAGAAAACTACAACTTTAATGCTCAAATAATCAATGTTGCTAAAAGATTAATAAAAGAAGAATATGCTTTATACTTAACAATGGATATAGCAAAAATGTATACAAAAAAATTTCATATAAACAGTGAAGTGTTGGAGTTTTATAAAGCACATAAATCTTTAATTCGTGAATTGCATATTCACGATATGAATGAACATTTTGGTTCACATCAAATCGTTGGCACCGGAATCATTGATTTCACTTTGTTTTATGAGTTTATGCGTAATGATAATACATATATGAATTTTGAAATAAGACCTATACAATCAGCAGTTAAGGCCAAGTTAGAACTGGAGAGAATAATAGCAAATAAGATGTAGAGGAGGAAAATTATGCGGAAACCAAAGCGTATCTTGGCACTTCTAACCATTGTTTTACTATTGATGGCTGGCTGCAGAAGTGAAAGCGTCGCCCAATCAACAACTGTATGCCTATCTGAGCACTTTGATACTTTAAATGATTTGAAACAGGGAGCAACAAATATTGTTGAAGTGGAAGTGTTGGATCATTATGTGGTAACACAGGGAGACATGCCATTTACAATATCCAATGTGAAAACACTGACAAGTATTAAGGGCGACACAAAAAAAGATGACAAGATTAAAGTAATAGAGACCGGTGATACATCCTTTGGGGGAATAAATGTCATGCAGGCCGGAGAGCACTTGATATTGTTTGTGAAGCCATTCGTCGGGCCTCAGGTAACAGGTGCCTATGTTATACTAGGTGTTTGGCAGGGAAAATTTAAAGTGGGGAAGGGGAGTAACGGTAAGGTTGAGCAGCAGGCACCGAGCGAATATAAATTAAAGGACTATAAACCGGTCAGTTTAAGCAAATTTATACAAAAGCTAAAGGGTTAGAGAAACTTCCATGTCTTTCGAGCCTGCTATGAGTTATGTATTTTTTCGGAGGTGTTATATGAGGGAACAGGCTAAAAAAAACAAAACTGCGTGGGAATACCGCGCTTATGAATTCTGGAATAATGAAGGAACGCCAAAAGAGGTTGCGGAACAGCTTAAAGCTGATCCTCTTTCAAAGCTGAAGCTCCATCAAAAATATTTTAATAACATTCATGGAATGAAAATAGCAAATGTGTGCGGGTCAAGCGGTAGAAGGGCAGCAGCGCTTGCACTCTTGGGAGCAGATGTAACTGTATTCGATATTTCGGAAGAAAACAAACGGTACGCATTGGAATTGGCGGATTGTGCAGAAGTGAGCATTAAATATGAAATTGGTGACTTTTGCGAAACAAATATGAATATATATGAGAACACTTTTGATATAGCGTATGCAGAAGGCGGGATATTACACTATTTCAGTGACATAGACATATTTATTCATACAATATATGAATTATTAAAGCCGAAAGGTGAGCTTATATTAAGTGATTTTCATCCCTTTAGAAAAATAAATTCTGTCGGTTCTTTTATGTTCAGTGTCCCGCAAACAGGTGGTGATTATTTCAATTCTAAGATTTTCAATGGAGATGTTGCGTATAAAAGTTTTTTCAATGATGATGAACAAAGCTCTTTTCCCGATTGTTCTTTGCGCTTTTATACGTTAAGTGAGATAATCAATGCAGTTATCAGAGCAGGATTTACAATAAGGGAGTTTAATGAACATCCAAATTATGAGAATGAAAAGATACCAGGCTTGTTCACAATCTATGCTGTGAAAGAATAAACATCTATTATTTAATATTAATAAAGAAAAGGCACTAACCGGTGCCTTTTCTGCTAAACAAGATCTCACTTGGTGAACTGTCTCTGAGTCAACCACAGTAAGTGTTTTGGCTCTAAGTATCCATAACTTAAAGTTTCTTAAGCTCAGTTATCTTCATAAAAGCCACCTCGTAAATTAAATTTAAACTATAACCTTGGGGAATAGTCAATATAAGGCAAGAATTTTACTGAGTTACTGCTGATATTCCATAAGTAACGCTGAATAATTAGTAAGAATTTTACCGATTGACTGAGTAATTTCATCAAGGGAATTCTCTATTTCACCTTGCAGCCATACTTGGTACAAATTAATAATACCTCCTGCAATGAAATGTGCGTGAATTAGGAAAACCGGATTCTTTTTTAAACTCTCCGGAATATCACTATCACTTTCCACCTCTTGGACGAAGATGTTTTTCAGCTTTACTAAGAACTGCTCAGAACCTTTTGAATTAATTAGTATTCGTAAGAAATCCAAATCATCCTCAAGCCATTCAGAAATCTTTAAAAGAAGAGGCAGTGGATTCTGAAAAAAATTTTTATAGTGAAATTCCTTTAAAAATTCCAGCATCCTGTCAATAATCTCATTTTGTATTTGCTCATTGACTGCTCTTGTATCTTGATAGTGGGCATAAAAAGTTCCGCGGTTAATGTCGGCACGAGTAATAATGTCCGTAACTGTAATCTTCTCTATATCCTTTTCTTTTATCAATTCGATAAAAGCTTGTCGTATCATTTTTCTTGAACGAATGGCACTTTTATATTCTGCTTTTTCACCCATCACTGTGCTCCTTTAAAAATATTTCTCAAAGATAAACAAAATAAGTTCAATATGTACAATTTTGTACATATACAATAAATCTGATTATTGTATAACTTATGCTAACTTATTATAATACATACATGTACAAAATCCAATATGTGTTGGATTTTGAATCGGTAAATAATTTTAGGGAGGTATAAAGAAATACAATAAATTAATACTGAGAAAGAGGCTGGTGATAATATGAAGATAAAGAAGGACAAAGATAAAAGAAAGCTTATGCTGACAATAATAACTATATCAATAATAGCTGTATCACTTGTGCCCATGTTGTATTGCACAATTTATTTGGGAAGTGTTTGGGATGTTTACGGTAAAATTAACACCATACCTGTAGCTTTTGTAAACCGGGATAAAGCAGTTACTAAAGATGGAAAGGAATACGCAATAGGCAGGGAATTACAGGAAAACCTTAAAGACAATAACAAAGTAGCCTGGAAGTTCGTAAACCATGATCAGGCAATGAAAGGGGTAGAAGGCACAGACTATTATGCAGTTATAGAGATTCCGGAAGATTTCTCTCAAAAGATTGCTGATGCTCAGGATGGGAAATTCAATGAGCCTGAAATGATTTATATAGGCAACAAAGGTAGAAACTTTGTTTTTTCTCAAGTCTCTTTAAAGGTTGGAGAGAGTATAAAGACAGAGATAAGCTCAAGTATACAGAAGGAAGTTTCTAAGGCGTTGGTAGATAGTCTTTATGATGTTAAAGTTTCTATTAAGGATGCAGGGGAAGGTTTAGGTAATCTTCAGTATGGAATTCAAAGGCTTGAAAATGGCAGTGAAGATTTATCTAGCGGCATTGCTTCTGCTGCAGATGGTTCCGCACAGCTTAAGGCGGGATTAGTCAATGCAAGTAATGGGGCTTCGGCTATACAAAGCGGAACTCAAAAGCTGATAGATGGCAGTAATAGTATGACAGCTGGTATTGGCAATGCAGTGGACGGTTCATCCAAGCTTAAAAACGGTTTAAGTAAATTATACGATGGGCAAAGTAAGATTATAGGTGGTACAGAAGGATTAATTGGTGGATTAAATACACTTAAGGCAGATTTAACTGCCACTAATGATGATTTACCTAGGCTGGCAGCTGGGGCACAATCACTTAGCGATGGAATTGCGAACCTAAAGGACAGTGCAAAAGATTTATCATATGGCAATGTTAAGGCACTGGCTGAAGGGGCGGCTCAAACCGGAGCAGCTATAAGTACTGCCAATTCACAAATTGATCAAACATTACTTGCTGATATCAAGGCGAATATGAATGCCTCGGATCAGGCAAAGCTAGCTGTGATAATTGGAGCAATACAGCAATTAAATAATAAGGATATAAGTACTAATATGGGAGGAAGTCTTTCAGCAATGGCTGATTCGGTAAAACCTCTGCCGGATACGCTAGAAGCTCTAAACAGTGGAGCCGGTAATGTTTCGGAAGGTATGAAGTCATTGATAAAAGGACTTTCAGACAGTCAGGCACAAGCTGCTTCGGGTGTAGATGCTTTGATCACAGGGGTAAATAGTATTAAAAATGGAAGTATAAATTCACAGGCAGGCTTGAACACTATAGCCGAGAAAACCGATGAATTGTCAGCCGGATTACAAATGTTAAATGATGGTACAGTTTATCTAAGCTCAGGACTAAAGGATGCCAGCAGTGGAGTCGGGAATTTGAAAGAAGGTTTAAGTACGGCTGCTGCAAAGACAGGTACATTATTAGATGGCTTAAATAAGTTAAATGGCGGGTCCATATCACTGAATGAAGGGTTAATTTCTGCAAATGAAGGAGCCATGAAGCTAAAGAATGGATTGGACAGCGGCTATGATAAGATGAACAATAATCTTAAATTCAACTCTGATAATATGTCTCAGTTTGTTTCACAGCCTGTAACTACAAAAGATAACTCTATAAATGATGTAAAGTATTACGGAATGGGTCTGGCACCATATTTTATATCCTTATCATTATGGTTGGGAGCTATGTTATTGACTGCCATATTCACAATAGCAAAAACTAAAAAGATATTTAAGAGTAAGTTTATGAGCAGCTTTATGGGAAGATATTCAGTAGGTGCAGGAATAGTAGCTGGACAAGCATTATTAGTAAGTTTTACTTTTATAAAGGTATTAGGTGCTGCGCCGGTAAGCATATCCGGATTCTATGCTAATAATATACTGGCAGCAATTACTTTCTTCAGCATTATGTATGGAGCGGCTCATGCTTTAGGCATCCTGAGTTCGCCGGTTATGTTCATAGTAATGTTGCTGCAGCTTGCTTCTTCCGGAGGAACTTTCCCAATAGAAACGGCACCGGCGTTCTATAGGGTTATAAATAAGTTTATACCTATGACTTACTCTGTAAATACTTTAAGAATGACCTTATCCGGCATAAACTCATCGGTACTCAATCATAACATACTTATTATGTTGAGTTTCATTTTAATATTTATGTGCGGAGGAGCAATTCTTAAAGCATTGACAAATCTAGGCAGAGAGAGAATGGATTGATAACAGCACCAAGGTGATATAAGAAATATTCATTAAAAAGTACAAATTATTTATTATCAAATTGTTTTGCTATATTATAGAACCTTTCTGCTTCGTCAGGAACACCGTTTAATTCATGTACTCGTCCAATAAGCCTATAACATTCTGAATTATTTGGATTAATGGATAGAGCTTTCTTAAGAAGGTTGTAAGCAGAATCCAATCTGTTCTTATCAATTAGCTGAAGAGCATTATTAATATAATCCTCTTCAGCTTTGTTTTGTAATGGGCTATTTTCTATTTCAAAAAGGAGATTCTTTACCTTCTCAGCAGTAAATGGCTTTTGCAAATAAGCCACTGCTCCAAGTTTAGTACAATCTATAGCATTCTTAACGGTAGCAAAAGCTGTCATTATTATAACAGGTGTATCAATATCAAGACTTCGGATATGCTTTAGAACCCCGGTTCCGCTGATTTCCGGCATCTTTACGTCCAAGAAGATAAGATCAAAATCTGTCTCTTCCAGTATTTTTATAGCTTCACTGCCATTGGAAGCAGTGGTAACTTTATAACCGCATACCTCCAGGCAGGTTGTAAGAAGAATTCTGATATTTTTAGTATCATCCACTACTAGTGCTTTAAGCATAATTAACCTCCAATAAGTACATCTTTATGGAATAGGTAAGTCAAAGGTAAAGGTGCTTCCTACATCTAACTTACTTTCACACCAAATACTACCGCCGTGAAGTTCAATAATTTCTTTTGCAATAGCAAGGCCTAAACCTGAACCACTATTTTCCGAGACTTTATCTTTTAGCTGTATGAACTTATCAAAGATTTTCTCCTGATAAGCTTCTGGAATTCCCACG
>JAEZDX010000481.1 GCA_023417975.1 Bacillota bacterium | reverse complement strand
ACTCTATACTTATGCTCATATCTTAAGAACTGTCTTGAGTTCTTTCTTTATGAATGAGACATATTTCAGCACAGGTACACTTCCATTGGAGGTGGTCCTTATAAAAATCGGGTTTATAGGCGCAGGGAAGGTTGGATTTTCCCTTGGTAAGTTTTTAACAAATCACAATATAACAGTCAGCGGCTATTTTAGTCGCTCCTTAAAATCAGCTGAAGAAGCTGCAGTATTTACAAATACTGCATGCTACACTGAAGTTGAAGCTTTAATTACTAACAGTGATCTTATATTTATTACCGTACCTGATGATGAAATATATAATGTCTATCTCAACATAAAAAACATCTCCTTAACAGGAAAATTTCTTTGCCACTGCAGTGGCACGCTCTCCTCTCAGATCTTTTCGGACATAGATGATTTTGGTGCATTTTCTTATTCAATCCATCCCATTTTTCCAATTTCAGATAAGTATGAAAGCTATAAATACCTTAAGGATGCTATTTTTACTATTGAAGGAAACTCTCAATTTTTGCCTTCAGTTATTTCTCTGCTCGGGAGTACCGGAGTAAAAATCATTCCTATGCAGCAATCAAATAAAGTTTTATATCATCTTGCTGCAGTGAATGTCAGCAATCTTTTTCTTGCTCTTCTGAAGAGAAGCTGCAGCTACTTGAAATCTTATGGATTTAATGAAGCTGAAGCTGTTAAAGCTTTATATCCTCTAATATGCGCCAATATAAACAATGCATTAGACCAAGGAATTACTAATGCACTGACAGGCCCAGCCGAGCGAGGAGATATTAACACTATCGCTTCGCATATCAGCGCTATGCCTTCTGAGCATGTTCATGTATATAAAGCTCTTACGGAAGAATTGATAATGCTAGCTAAAGAAAAAAACATGAATAAGGATTATTCATCATTGGAAAATTATTTAAAATAATAAATTCTATATGTTTGGGAGGGCTTTCAATGAAAAATACATCTGTTACTTTTAAAGATTCAAAACAAGCAGGTACAAAGCTTACAATGCTCACAGCCTACGATTATTCAATGGCAAAGCTTATTGATGCTTGTGAAATCAACGGTATCTTGGTAGGTGACTCAGTTGGAATGGTGTGCCTGGGTTATCCCGATACTTTAAGTGTAACTATGGAAGATATGCTTCATCACACAAAGGCTGTAGCAAGAGGTGCGAAAAATGCCCTTATTGTTGCAGATATGCCCTTTATGTCTTACCAAACCTCAATTTATGACGCTGTAGTCAATGCCGGAAGACTTATAAAGGAGGGGCATGCTCAGGCAGTTAAGCTGGAAGGTGGGGCCTCTGTACTTGAGCAGATAAAGGCTATTGTAAATGCATCTATCCCCGTAATGGGACACATAGGACTCACCCCCCAATCTATTAATGCTTTTGGAGGCTTTAAGGTTCAAGGGAAAAGTGAGTCAGCTGCAAGAAAGCTCATAGAAGATGCTCAAAGCATTGAAGCTGCAGGAGCCTTTGCTATAGTTTTGGAATGTGTACCCGCCAAGTTGGCAGAACTCATATCCTCAAAAGTTAGTATTCCAACTATAGGAATTGGTGCCGGAAAAGGCTGTGACGGTCAAATATTGGTTTATCAAGATATGCTGGGAATGTTCTCGGACTTCAAACCGAAATTTGTTAAGCAATATGCAAACACCGGAGAAATTATGAAATCAGCTATAAAAAACTATATTGATGAGGTTCAAAGCTCTGCATTTCCTTCTCAGGAATACGAATTCAAAATAGATGATTCAGTGCTCAATAAACTATATTAATTGCATTGGAAGGAGAATTTGAAATGAAAATTGTTAACAGTATACATGAGCTGCGTGAGGAAATAAAGGTATGGAAAAAGGATGGATTAACTGTCGGCTTAGTACCTACTATGGGATATCTGCATGAAGGCCATGGTAAACTAATCAAGAAGGCAAGCAGTGAAAATGACAAGGTAGTTGTAAGTATATTTGTAAACCCTATTCAATTTGGGCCCTCTGAGGATTTTGAAAAATATCCTCGTGATATGAAAAGAGACAGCGAGCTTGTTCAGCAATGCGGCGGTACTATAATTTTTAATCCTACTGCTGAAGAGATGTATCCTTCTGATTTTTCAACCTTTGTGGATGTTAAAGGCCTTACTGAAGGCTTGTGCGGCTCCAAGCGTCCCGGACATTTTACAGGGGTATGTACCGTAGTAAGTAAACTGTTTAATGTTGTACAACCTGAAAGTGCATATTTCGGAGAAAAGGATGCTCAGCAGCTGGCTGTAATAAAAACAATGGTACGTGATATGAATATGCCTATAGAAATCGTTGCTTGTCCAATTGTTAGAGAAGAGGATGGACTTGCTAAAAGCTCCCGTAACACCTACCTAAATTCGGAGGAACGTAAAGCTGCATTGATCCTCAATATCAGTCTTACTGAAGCTAAAAAAACAATGGAAAATGGTGAAACAAATACCGCTAGCATTAAAAAGCTTATAGAAGATATAATTAGAAATGAACCCTTAGCCCGTATTGATTATGTAGAAATAGTAGATAGTCTGTCTTTAAAAGCAATTGATTTTGTTAATGGAAGTGTATTGGTTGCTATAGCTGTATATATTGGCAAAACCAGACTTATAGATAATTTCACATTCATAGGAGGCAGCAAATGATACTTAATATGCTAAAGTCAAAAATTCACAGAGCTGTTGTAACTCAAGCAGAATTAAATTACGTTGGAAGTATAACAATAGATAGACTTCTCATGGACGCAGCAGGTATACTTGAATATGAAAAAGTAGCAGTTGTTAATATCAATAATGGCGAGAGATTTGAAACCTATGCTATAGAGGGTAAAGCCGGAAGCGGCGTCATATGTCTCAATGGAGCAGCTGCCAGATGTGCCCAAAGGGGTGATAAAATTATTATTATGGCATATTGCCAATTAGAATCCGCTGAGGTAGAAATTCATAAACCTGTAGTTGTATTTGTAAATGAAGATAACACAATATCTCAACTTGCAAACTATGAAAAACATGGTGAAATAAAAAATATTTAATATAATAAGTAGTTTTATGAGGAGGCAGCAATGAGCATTAAAGAGTATATATCACTTTTAATAAACACCTCTTTGTTTAAAGATTTTTCAATTGAGGAACTGTCGGAATTTTTTTGCCAAAGCGATTACATTATAAGCACTTATTCAAAAGAAGATATGATTTTTATTGAAGATGATACCTGTTCCAATTTAAGCATAGTACTTGATGGAATTGTAGAAATACAAAAAATAGATTCTTCAGGAAAGGTTTTAACTGTAGCGCAGTTTGAACAAGGCGATACCTTCGGTGAGAATCTCATATTCGGAGATAAAAACATTTATCCTATGACAGTTATCTCAAAAGCAAAATCAACAGTACTTCATATACCGAAAAGCTCTGTAGCTGCTTTATGTCAGAAAAACACAACCTTTCTTTATCAATTTCTCAGGACTTTGTCTAATAGAGCGGTGAATTTAAGTGCAAAATTAAAACAAGTTACCTTAAAAACTATTAGACAAAAGCTGTGTGAGTTTATGTTGATGAAATATAAAAAGTCTGGGTCTCTAAAGCTTAGCTTGGATATGTCAAAAAAAGAATTAGCTGATAAGATGGGAGTCCAAAGACCATCACTTTCAAGAGAATTGATAAAGATGAAGGAAGAAGGTCTTATTGACTACGATAAGGACACCATTCTCATAAAAGATATAGAAGCAATAGAAGAGTGCATGCAGTGATGCACTCTTTTAATTGCTTGAAATAATATGAAAATTTAATAACTTTTAAGAAATTTATATTTTAATTTCAATAAATATGTGGTAAACTAAAACTAGTTAGTTTTTTTTTTCACAATGTTTAATAGATTTATATGAATTTTATCAAATACGCATTTGACAAAATGAGTATGCAGGCATTAACTACATAAATGCCTACATACTTTTTTCGCAAAATGAGACAATTGGTAATATATTCATTGTCGTTACAATATTTACCTTATATTTCTTTTTAATTGATAAAAATAATACAAACCATATATTTTTGTTATAGGGTCATGCAGCCATCACGCAGTTCATTGTTTCACCCCATTCCTAATGATTGCATAGAAGCTGTAGGACTTTATATACCGAGAGGATGTTCACCTGCATACTTCACCTGAACGTCCTCTTTATCTATTTTCAAATTATTTTATCCACTTTTCCTCTAATTCTTTTAAAATTGAAATATACTTTTCTTGTACATTCTCTTTATCCGCTAAAGCTTCAACTTTTTCACAGCTATCATTCACAAATCCCATGGCTTCTTCCTTAAGTGCTCTTCTTGCAAAGCTATAAATTACTTTATCTTCTTTTTCTATATGTCTGTTTAGCAGATCTGCGTAGCCAATGGAATTAGCTATTATATCCACCTTGGAATCCGCATCCCCATTCTTTACTCTTTCCAGCGCTTCTTCCAGACTTTTCATGAATAATCTTCCAAGATCATGCTCTACCAACATTCCGGCTATTGGTGCACCTGCCAATGCTTCCCCCAGATCTTCTCTCATTTTTTTAAACAATATTTCTTCTTCCTTATTATGATGATGTTTATCTGCATAGTTTCTTACAAATTCAATGACTCTCTTATAATCCTCATAAGGTACTTCATTTCCATTCAGTACACTGATACTCATCTTTCTTATAACTAATAAAGTTCTTTTTATAAATTTATGTTCTTCCATCATTAATTCAATAGCATCCACTTTTAACACTCTCCTAACTTTCATTACATATAATAAAATTCTCAAAAATATATCATATATTTATCTTATACTTTATTATCTCTACATGCCGTATCATTTATTACCAAACTACAAATTTGCGAATAAAAAAAGCAAAACCTTGAAATTTTTATAAGGTTTTGCCTCCAAAAGCTTTTATTTACTCTACTTTAAAATATCTCTAATATCCTCTACACTCATTTTTACCAACATTCCTGCTGCTTTTTCCCCATCATCAATAACTTTATCGAATACTTCCTTTTTCCTTTCCTGCAAGTTATATATTTTTTCTTCTATGCTGTTTCTGGCTATTAACTTTATAACCTCAACAGTCTTCTTTTGACCTATTCTATGTGCTCTGTCTGCTGCCTGACTCTCTACAGCAGGATTCCACCAAGGATCAAAGTGAACAACTACAT
>JAEZDX010000473.1 GCA_023417975.1 Bacillota bacterium | reverse complement strand
GTGCACAATGGGGTAATTCGATTAAATATACTATCTTTGGTGAATCTCATGGCGCTGCTATCGGTATAGTAATAGATGGATTGGCGCCGGGAATTGAATTGGACATAGCTTTTATTAAAGCTGAAATGGAGCGAAGAGCTCCCGGTAATAGCCCACTAACTACTCCAAGGAAAGAAAAAGATCAATTTGAAATATTAAGCGGTTATTATAACGGTAAAACCACCGGAGCTCCATTATCCGTAATAATAAGAAATACAAATCAGAGATCCGGTGATTACTCCAAGCATGATGGCTTAATGAGGCCTGGCCATGCAGATTATTCCGGATATATTAAATATAAAGGCTTTAATGATTTTAGAGGCGGCGGTCACTTTTCCGGAAGGATGACAGCTCCCATTGTATTTGCCGGTGCAGTTGCCAAACAAATACTGCTAGAAAAGAATATAATTATAGGTAGTCATATATACAGTTTACTAAACATAAATGATTTTCCTTTTGAACTTAATAATGTAGACTCAAAGCTGCTATCAGACCTTACTAAGAGTAAATTGCCCTTATTGAATAAAGCACTGGAGCAAGATATATATAAAACTGTTGAAGAAATCCGTAGTGAAAAGGATTCGGTAGGCGGTATTATAGAAGTGGCAGCAGCAAACCTTCCAGCAGGTATTGGTGATCCGTTATTTAACTCCATGGAAAGCCAAATTTCACACTTAATTTATTCAATTCCCGGAATAAAGGGAATTGAATTTGGCGAAGGCTTCAATATAACAAAAATGAAGGGTTCGGAAGCTAATGACAGTTATAATTATGAGGGAGATAAAGTTACTACATCCAGCAATCATAATGGCGGAATATTAGGAGGTATCACAAATGGCCGTCCATTAATTTTCAGATGTGCAGTGAAGCCTACAGCTTCCATTGAAAAAGAGCAGAATACCATTAATGTAAATACTAAGGAAAATGATATAATAAACATAGTAGGCAGACATGACCCATGTATTCTTTTCAGGGCTATCCCTGTTGTAGAAGCCGTTACTGCCATAGCCATACTTGAAAACTTGACAAAAGAATAATTAAGAGGTGATTTTGTGGATGCTTTAGAGACTTTTAGAATACAAATAGATAATATTGATAAAGATTTGGTAAAACTTCTTGAAGAAAGATTTAGAATATGTTTATCCATTGGTCAGTATAAAAAAGAAAACGGACTTGAAGTATTAAATGAAGCAAGGGAAAAGCAAGTGATTGAAAAAAATCTATCATTACTGCAAAACCATACTTTTAAACCTAATATTGAAGAAGTGCTTATAACTATTATGGCAGAAAGTAGAAAGCTTCAAAATAAATTATAAAATATAGCAGGCGGTAATTTTTATGAAAAGTTATTTCGGATTAATTGGAGGAAAGCTGGGGCACAGTATTTCTCCAAAAATACATAAATATATATTTGACTATTACAATATTGACGGAATATATAACCTGTATGAGCTTAATAACACCGAACTGGGTCAATTCATTTATGAATGTAAGAATAAATCATTAAAGGGACTGAATATTACAATACCGTACAAATTGGACATTATGAAGTTTATAGACCATATTAGTAAGGAAGCTGAAAGTATAGGCGCTGTAAATACTATCTTATTTAAAGATGATAAATTATATGGATTCAATACTGATTACTACGGTATTGCTCATACCTTTAAAAGACATAACATATCCATTGAAAACAGAAAGGCTGTTGTTCTTGGAAGCGGCGGAGCAGCTACAGCTGTATTTCAGTATCTAAAAGATAACAATTGTAAAGACATTAGTTTTATAGTTAGAAATTCAGATGCTGTTAAAAGAACCTTGCGGTTTAATGGAAGCATCATAACCGGCTATGATGGTTTATCTTCAATGGGAAAAGGCGATATCTTAATCAATTGTACACCTGTTGGCATGTATCCGGTAGAAGATAGATGTCCGGTACCTGAGACTTTTATAAAACAATTTAACTTTGTATTTGATCTTATATATAACCCCTTGAAAACAAAGCTTCTTTCCTATGCTGAAAGCTACGGTATTACCTGCAGTAACGGACTATATATGCTTGTAGCTCAAGCAGTTTACGCAGCAGCTATATGGAATAACACATCTGTTGATGAGCACCTTATTGAAGATATATATAATAAACTATGCAGTGAGGGGTTAAAAAAATGAATTTAATTAGGAGTAATTTGATTTTGATTGGAATGCCGGGCTGTGGTAAAACCACTATAGGTAAAGAAGCAGCAAAACATATGCATATGAAATTCATAGATTTAGATAAGCTTATAGAGGAAAAAGAAGACAAAAGCATAAACGAAATTTTTATCAAAGGTGAGACATACTTCAGAAGCTTGGAATCTGATATTATAGCTAAATTATGTAATGTAAAGGACACTGTTATTTCCACAGGAGGCGGTGTAGTTAAAAAAGCTTGCAATATGAAGATACTTAATGATATAGGATTTATTGTATTTATTAATAGAAGTGTAGACAGCATATTAAAGGATATCGACACGGAATCTCGGCCGCTGCTGAATAACAAGTCGGATGCGCTGTATAAGCTTTACAACGAAAGAATTGAGCTATATAAAGGCTATTGTCATGCAGAACTGAAAAATGACGGTACCTTGGAAAAAATATTGACAGAGATTATTTCTATATATAAAGGAAGTGTAAGACTGTGAAATTGATGGTTATTAACGGACCAAATATAAACTTTCTCGGAATTAGAGAAAAAAATGTATATGGAACTCAAAACTATGATCAACTGTGTAAAACTGTTAGGGAAGAAGCAGCTAAACTAAACATTGATGTAAATATAGTTCAAAGCAATATTGAGGGTGAAATAATCAATTTTATTCAAGGATGTTATGGGAACTATGATGGGATAATAATTAACCCGGGAGCATATACACATTACAGCTATGCGATATATGACGCATTAACTTCTGTTCAGCTTCCGGTTATAGAAGTGCATTTAAGCAACATTCATGCCAGAGACGAATTTAGAAAGAAATCGGTAACTGCAGCTGCCGCAAAAGGTATTATAAGCGGCTTTGGAATTTATGGCTATACTATGGCTCTTAATAATTTTAATAATATAGAAAATGAAAAAATGCAGGGAAATTATTAATTAACCCTGCAT
>JAEZDX010000458.1 GCA_023417975.1 Bacillota bacterium | reverse complement strand
CCTCTATATCAGCCCTAAGTGTGCCGCAGCCAATAATTTCTATGCCTGACTGAGTAAATTCATTTTTCTTTCCGTTTAAGTCCTCATTTGTCCTAAAGATATTCTGACAATAACAAAGCTTTAACGGATAATAGCTGTCCTTTAATTTCGTCGCAGCTACTCTTGCCACTGATGTAGTCATATCCGGCCTTAATACTAAAATTCTCCCTTTATTATCAAAAAGCTTGTACATTTTTTCTTGTTCAATACCTGCATTATCTCCATCAAATACATCATAAAATTCAAGAGTTGGAGTAATTATCTCCGAAAAGCCCCTATCAATATAAACCTTTTTTAAACAGTCCTGAATGTTTACTTTCTCTGCACAATGATTAAATAAAATATCTCTTGTACCATCCGGGATACTTCTCTTCCATTTCCCCATAATTGCCCTCCAAACTTTATCGCTTTAGCATGATAACTTATTAAAATATTATCAGTTAAAGCTCTAAATGTCAACCTCATCCATAGGTTTTATTGTGTTCTATATTAGTATTTTATTGTATTTTTATTGAATTCGTGGGATAATTTTTACTGAAAAAGATTTTAAACAAAAAATTTTAGTGAGGTAAGATAAGACATGAATAAGCTAGTTACTGGCATTTTATTGGCCATAAGCTGCCTGGTCCCGTTAATTGTAAAACCCTTCGGTGATGAGCGTTTCAGTTATCCAAAAATCCTATTCATCTATTTCTGCTGCATTGCTATTGCAGCAGTTATAATAGGCTATAAAGGCTATAAGAATTTTAAGCCTCTGTCTAGTCCTCAAGGAAAACTGATCTTCGCTTATGTAATGCTTTGTATTATATCTACTATATTCTCCGTGAATATAGCTAACTCTCTTATAGGCCGAACAGGGAGAAAAGAAGGTCTGTTTGCAATAATATGCTATATAGTATTATTTTTTGCAGCTTCATTTTTTTATGAATTTGAAAACAAGCATTTGAACTATATTGCTCTTACTTCCATAATCGTATCAATCTTTGGAATACTTCAGTTTATGGGCTATGATTTAGTATGTGGCTTTAAACTCGGTTCGATTTGGTATAAGCAATGCTTTTCTACTATCGGACATAGAAACTTTGTGGGCTCTTATATTTGTTTAATGCTCCCCATAATGGCACTAAGCTATATATACTTAAGAAAAAAACTTTATTTTATTGCTTCCTGTGCGTTATTTTTATGTTTGCTCTCCTCTACTACAAGAAGCGCTTGGTTGTCTCTTAGTATATTGCTTATTTTTATATTTATACTGTGCTTAAAAAAGATCTTGGACATAAAAGCTTTCACAATTTTGATCGCTTCTTTTGTATTTCTTTTTCTCTTCTATAATTACATAAACAACGGGGCATTTATAGCAAGGTATACTTCGATCTATTCCAATGCTGTTGAGCTTAATGATGATTCCGGCAGCGGCAGGATATTCATATGGAGAAATACTGTACCATTAATATGGGAAAAGCCCTTATTAGGTGTAGGCATAGATAATTTGGGTGAAGTATTCATGGAAAAGTATAAAGATGAGGCTCAAAAACAGATGCCTGATACTTACATAGATAAAGCTCATAATGAATTTTTACAGATAGCAGTTACTACAGGTATCCCTGCTATGCTTGTTTATATTTCTTTCTTAATTATACTTTTTACTAAATCCCTAAAATATATTTTGAAAGACAGGATAATACTTGCTCTGTTTTGCTGTATTCTAGCATATCAAATGCAGGCTTTTCTTAATATAAGTGTAACCTCTGTTGCTCCCATTATGTGGGTTTTGCTTGGAATTCTCAATAATAAAATTATGTCAAAAGAAGCTGATATTACTGATGGTAGTATCTCTATATAAATTAATAAATATCTTCATATATGTGAACTTCAATGTTTTTCATAAATAAAAAGACAGGCACTGACGCCTGTCTTTTTATGTTCAAAAATCCATATATTGTTTTACTGTATATTACATTCAGGCATTTAAACTTCTTTTCTCCGCTCCGTTTACAATAGCCTCCGGATATCCTAGATAGCTTAGTACTTTAATGGCATTTCTAGTGGGAGATACCCCTTTTCTCATTATATAATCAAATTGAAGACCTTCCGTCTTATCTACACTTTCAGTGAAATAATAACACTCATATTGAGCTTTTAAAACTTCCGTAAGCTCCAAATCATGAGTAGCAACAAGTACTGCAACATTATTTTTCAACAAGTAATTTAGAATTTCCACAGAAGCACTAATTCTTTCCACAGGATTTGTCCCTCTAAAAATTTCATCTACAATACAAAGTATAGGCATATTTGGATTACAGTCTCTAATTATTCTTAATATCGCTTCTGCTTCACCTAAATAATAGCTCTTTCCTCCCATAATATTGTCTCCCGGACTAATAGAAGTCATTATTTTAAAGAAGGAACCTACATATGAGTCACATGTAACTGTGTAAATTGTTTGTGCCATAGTGGCGGCAACTCCAGCAGCTCTTAAGAATGTGGACTTGCCAGACATATTAGAACCGGTTATTATAATTCCACCGTTTTTAATGTATATATCATTAGCAACAGGCTCTTGTAGAAGAGGATGAAACAATCCCTTTACGTCAAATATTCTTCCACCTTCAATAAATTCCGGTTCTGAATAATCTTCTATTTCTTCTCGGTATGATGCTACTGAAAGTAAACTGTCCAGCTCACCTAGAAGATCATACATCCTTATCAAATCATTTCTATACTTAACTACATCATTTATTACTCTGTAATAGCTTCTTTCCTCTATAAGTAATTCAATTTTTACATAGTCATATATTACATCAGCACCCTCAGGCACACCTATGTTAGCTATACCTTTTGAAATACGCTTTACCTTATCAAAAATAATACCCAGCTCATCCAAATGACTCTTCAGTTCAACACTTTCAATTTTACTTATTATACCCGCTGCCTTGATAAGGTGAACGAGATAACCTATAGAGTTTATATTAATTCCATTCTTTTTAGCATGATTTATATGTATATATACATTTAGTCCAAGACTAAATACAAATGGCATAATGACAGCAGAACCCACAAATGGCGCTGCTGCTAAAATTAATATGGGTGCTGCAGTAGCTAAATAACATAGCATTCTCATGTACGGATTATACTCATGCTCCATCAGCAGTATATCCAAAATGTCATCTTCTTTTAATCTCCCTGCATTTTGAAGAGCTATTTGGAGCTTTTCTCTAAGAGCTTTATCTTCTTGAAACAGCTTTATTATTCTATTTCTCGCCAATAAGGGCTCTCTATCCAATAAAGGGCGCCTAAGCATGTCGTATAGCACCTGTTCCCCTGCAGTGGTTAAGTTTCTGTCAAGCACCGTATATATTTCATCCATATTTAGGTCTTGCCATGTCTGGTCATCTATATAAAA
>JAEZDX010000418.1 GCA_023417975.1 Bacillota bacterium | reverse complement strand
TGCCAAGCTTTGTTACTACTTCGTCTGCTGTTGTCTGTGCTTGTACTCCAACAACCTTCCCCTTTAGGTCATCAGAAGTCTTTATATTGGTATTTCCCTTCTTTACATATATAGCTGTTCCACCGGTAATGTATGGATCAGTAAATATCATAGTTTCTTTTCTTTCATCTGTTATACTTACACTTGAATGAATAACATCAAATCTCTTTGAAGACAAGGAAGTAAATATTCCGTCCCAAGACGTAGACATCCATTCTATAGTTACACCAAGCTTTTTTGCCACTGCCTCAGCTACATCAACGTCGAAGCCTACCAACTTATTGGAATCATCTTTGAACTCCATTGGCGGATATGTGTCATCTACACCTATCAAGATTTTCTTTGTTTTTTGAACCTTTTCTAACGTGTTTGCATATTGGGCTCCATCCTTTTTTGAACAGCCTGCAAAAACACTGACCCCAATTATCAATACTACCACTAAAGATAAAATCTTCTTCACTTATAACTCCCCCTTTATGTAAAAAGAACTTATAATTATGCATTCACATGCATGATTATTCTTTTTAAATATAATACAACAATATTGACATATAGACAAGAAAATTTATTAACTTTTTTCAAAATTAATAATATTTATTATGTATTGGTATAATATTAATAAATCAATAAAATAAAGGCCTGCCAAATGGCAAGCCTTATTCTTTTATCAATGTTTTATTTTCTTTCATTAACGGACACATATTTTTTTCTTTCACTAACACTTTTATAAGCAGGACGAATAATTTTAGTCTCACTTACAAGCTGCTCAATTCTGTGAGCACACCATCCCGGAACCCTGGCTGCAGCAAATAGCGGCGTATATAATTCTCTTGGAATATTAAGCATATCGTAAACAAAGCCGGAATAAAAATCTACATTAGCTGAAATAGCTCTGTTTTGCCTATCTCTAAACATTCTTATTGATATTTCCTCAATGTTTTTGTATAAATTATATTCATCCACACGATTCTTTTCTATAGCAAGCTCCTTTGCCTTTTCTCTCAAAATTGAAGCCCTTGGGTCGGATATTGTGTAAATAGCATGGCCAATACCATATATAAGACCGGTTTTATCAAATGCTTCCTTACTTAATATTTTACCTAGTAAAGCTTCTAGAGAACTCAAATCAGACCAATTAGTGAGATTGCTTTTAATATAGTCCATCATTTCCATCACCTTAATATTTGCTCCGCCATGCTTGGGTCCTTTAAGAGCTCCCACAGAAGCAGCAATTGCGGAGTAAGTATCAGTACCGGTAGATGAAACTACATGAGTTGCAAAAGCAGAATTGTTACCACCGCCGTGTTCTGCGTGCAGAACCATAGCCAAATCAAGCAGCTCGGCTTCTTTTTCAGTATATTTATTATCAGGTCTTATCATAAAAAGCAAGTTCTCTGCTGTACTCAAGCCAGGTTGAGGTGCATGTATAAAAAGGCTCTTAAAATCATAATAATGCGCTTTAGCCTGATATCCGTATGCTACCATACTTGGAAATCTTGAAATAAGCTCTATACTCTGTCTGAGCACATTTTTCACACTTGTATCATCGGGATTGCTATCATAGGAATAACATACCAAAATACTTCTCATTAGCTTATTCATTATATCCTTACTAGGAGCTTTCAAAATCATATCTTCTATAAATCCATAGGGTAGTGTTCTTAAGCCGCCCAATATAGTCTTAAATTCATCCAACTCCTGAGAATTCGGAAGCGAACCGAAAAGCAGCAAATAGCATACCTCTTCAAAACCGAATCTTTTTTCCTTTTGAAACCCGGAAACTATATCACTTATCTCTATTCCTCTATACAACAGTCTTCCTTCTATAGGAATCTTTTCGCCTTCATCCAATATATATCCATGAACATCACCTATTTTAGTAAGGCCCACTAGGACGCCTGTACCATTATTATTTCTAAGACCACGTTTTACATTGTAACGAACATAATATTCTTGATCAATCAAGCCATTCTCTTCAGCTAAACCTGCAAGGACTTCCAATCTTTCCAGATAAGTTTCACTTATCACCAATATCTCCCCCCCAAAACTATTGAAATAACCGCCCCAAATACAGCTAAACAACTCAATATTCCCACTTGACCTTCAAGCGAAATATTAAGTTGCTTACCTTTAGTATATTTTATCACACCAACTGTACTAATGGAATATATATTTTCATAAATTTGAAATTTAACATCGTATTAATTGCACATATGTGCTATTTTTCCTATTATTCATATAGATAAATGAATAATTAAATTCAGCTTATGCAATTTTCTCAAAGTTTCCATTCATCTTTTAGTAGTCCATAAAGATATAAATCAAATCTCTGCCCATCCCTTAAAACGTATTGCCTATATGTTCCTTCCTTTATAAAGCCAATTCCTTCATATAAGTTTATAGCAGCTCTATTATATTGAATAACATTAAGCTGAAGCTTATAAAAATTCAATTCGTTAAACCCATAATCCACCAAAAGGTTTATAGCTTCTTTTCCATAGCCTTTTCCTCTATATTCCATATCCCCAACACCTATAAACAAAAATGCAGTATCATTGTTCCATAATATATCATCAAAGCCTGCAACACCAATAAGTGTATTATTGTCTTTTAATCTTATACCGAGTAAAATTCTTTCATTATTGTTTGCATAATAATTAATAAGTTCTTCAATCCCCCTTCTGCTCTGAGGAAAAGCAGGTAAAATATCGTAATTTCTCATGAAGTTCATATTATTAAACCATTGCTCTAATGTTTCATTATCTTCATCTTTTAAAGCTGTAAGTCTTATATTTTTCCCTTCAAGTAAATTTCTCATAATCATACCTCTATATTTACATTATATTTTTTTTCAAATTTCACCGGGTGATATGACATCTTAGCTTTTCGCAATCCTTTTAGTCCAACATCTTCCTGACGGTTAACATACTTTATATCGTGAAAATACTTATCAAGAAAAACTCTGTTCAAAAAAGCATATACTCCTCTGAAATCATTGTCACCTTTCTCTATATGGATTATAACCATGTCATCATTCAACTTCTGTCCTAAGGTAAATCCAACTATTTTGTCTTCAACATATACTGCCATGCCTTCTATATTAAGTTCCGTACAATAATTTATCAAATTCTCTATTGCCTGCAATTCATGCCACAGTTCATCCGTTTTACCGGTTTTATCATCCAGCCATTTCTTTGAAAAATTTATACACGCTTCTCCTACACCGGGTTCCTTTAAATCCTTTATGCAATATGAATAAGAAGTAATAAAACTGTTAAAATGATTTTTTTTGGAATGGAACTTTTTACCCGACAAGGAGATTAGTTCCTCCGCATTATATATATAATCAAAATTACCCTCATCCTCTATGTACTTAACTTTATCCCCATATAAGCTTATAAGTTCCGCAAGAAATGGTTCTTCAACATCTCTTAATAAGTATTTCATATCTGAACTTTCTGACTTTAGCTTAATCAATTGATCCATAATTACTTTCAAGTCACGTTGATCATATCCTATAGGTGCCATAAAGGCCTGACCTCTTTCATTGTCAACCTTTTTTACTATAAGCGCATCATTTATTATGGAATGATATACCTTACACATACTTCTCCATATAAAGAGAGTAGAAAAAGCATATTCATAGGTTGCAAAATTATATCCCTTCAGGAATTCATTAAAAAGATTTTTATCACTGAGTTGTAATTCCTTAAATTCCGTCATTTGTTACCTCCTTAAAATTTTCCGTCAATTAAGCATTAAGTACACCAACTTTGTAAAAAGTAAGGTACTTATTAATTCTCCATTACTTAAAATTTTATATCTATCATTTTAATTCTATCATATTAATGTACATTGACAAGTAAGGCGAAGAAAAAAGCATATTCCATTCATTTCCTGTTGGATGTATAATTATATTTGTTATAATATTATTGTCTGCCATGTGTAGCCGTAAATGTAAACTCACATATCTATATATAGTGGACTATAATGGAGAGCAAATATGTATACAGCTATGTCATATATTTTCGCCTAATGTCTTGACAAGGCAGCGGAGGAATTTTTTTTGGGGTGAATCCTTTAAAGGTAAGGTACTCTTTCCTGAACCCGTCAACTAACTTCGCAGGCGTAAAAAGAGGTGTAGATATGAAAAAAAACTATATTTTGTTAGCAGTAGTATTTTTTACTGCAGCTTCAGTGTCCTTATCATCCCCATCCCATGAACTTGAAACAAAAGGAAATGTTAGTGTTCAAGCATCTAATCTCCCTAGTGAAGCTAATTTGGAAACCGAAGCTGAAAACATAGCAGCTTTAAGCTCTTTTGCAAAGCCTATTACAACCGATACAGCCGAATTGAGTATTTCATTTATAAAGGCTAAAACTGTTATGAATAAATTGGCTGCAGAACAGAAGATTAAGGAAGAGCAAAATGCAAAAAACGTTGCTGTAGCCGTTGCCGCACCGAAACAGCCCGTACTATCGAGAGGAGGCTCATTACCTCAAGTAAACTCTACTTCGAAAAAAGTTGAGAACCTTGACTGGTGGAAAGCAGGAAATAAGGCTTTTCCAATCGGATCAGTAGTTACTGTTAAAGATGTTTATACGGGAAAGACTTTTAAAATCAAGCGAACTATGGGCTCAAACCATGCAGATTGTGAGGCATTAACATTGGCGGATACCAATGTTATTAAAAGCATATGGGGTGGTTTTAGTTGGGATGTCCGACCTGTACATATATTTATTAACGGAAGAGTATTGGCAGCTTCTATGTCCGGACAACCTCATGCAGGTGTAGATTCAGCACCGGCTTATGCAACTGTAAATAACAGATCTGAAAATTATGGAACAGGTGAAAACTTGGATACTATAAAAGGAAACGGAATGGATGGCCATTTTGATGTACATTTTTTAAATAGTCAGCGGCATAAAGATGGACAAGTAGACCCAAGGCACCAGGCTGCAATAAAGATAGCCGCTTCAAAACCTGAATAAATTTAAAAGGCGTCAAAATGACGCCTTTTAAATTTATTAAAGATCTTCATATATTTCCATATTTTCTATAGCTTCTTGTACGAGCTTTTCTACATCTAACACACTTTCCGAATTTCTAATTAAATCCACACGTGGTTTAGTTTTCGGATGCTTAGGAACAAATATTGTACAACAATCCTCATAAGGAAGAATTGATGTTTCATATGTACCTATTTCCCGGGAAATATCCATAATATCTGTTTTATCAGTGGCAATTAGCGGCCTAAATACAGGCCTGTCAGCCACATCACTGCTGACTATCAAACCTTCCATAGTTTGACTTGCTACTTGACCGATGCTTTCTCCGGTAGTAACAGAATTCACTCCAAGCTTTTCCGAAAGCACACAGGCAACTCTCATCATGAATCTTCTCATTATAATTGTCAGTTCATTTTCAGGGCACTTATCGATGATAGCCATCTGTATGTCTGTAAATGGCACTACATAAAGCTTTATACTGCCTGTATATCCCTTGAGTATTCTTGCCAAATCCTTAACCTTATCCTTGGCTCTTTCGCTAGTATACGGATGACTGTGGTAGTAAACACAGTTTAGCTCCACGCCTCTTCTTGCCATCATATATCCTGCTACAGGTGAATCAATACCTCCAGAAAGCATAAGCATTGTGCTGCCGTTCATGCCATAAGGCAAGCCTCCTACAGCCTTTATTCTCTTTGAATATACATAAGCTCTGTCTCTTATCTCTATATTTATTACACGTTTTGGTTTATGCACATCTACCTTTAAGCCCTCTACATTTCTAAGAACAACAGCTCCAATCTCACGGCTTAATTCCATAGAATTTATTGAAAAAGACTTGTTAGCTCTATTTCCTTCTACTTTAAAGGTAGTTTCTCCAAAATCTTCAGCTTCACGTACAGCCTGTTGTCCTATAGCTTCCATTGTAGGCTCAACCTCAGTAACTATACAAACCTCGTATACGCCAAATACTCTCCTTACTCTTGTCATAGCCTCTTCCAAGTCTTCACTGTATATGAACCATCTTCCCTGATCGTTTATAAATTCATATTGCACACCCTTAAGAACATCCATAATATTGGATTTTAGCTTATTCTCAAATTTATTTCTATTCAGTCCCTTTAAAAATATTTCTGCTGCATACTTTATAAGCAATAGCTTTCTCATGTTAATTTCTCCTTAAAAACTTCAAACTTTTTTCCAAAACTTCCATAGCATAGTCAACTTCAGCTTTTGTATTAGCTTCGCTAAAGCTGAATCTTACGGTTCCCTTAAGTTCATCTTTTTTCAGCCCAAGAGCTTTCAAAACGTGGCTGTCTCCAGTTTCTCTTGAAGAGCATGCTGAACCAGTAGACACATATACTCCGTTTTCCTCCATAAGATGGAGCAACACTTCACCTCTCACTCCTAGAAAAGATACACTTAGTATATATGGTGAAAAAATTTCTTCACTATAGCTATTTATTTTTATATTTTTTATATTTCCAAGTCTCTCTATAAAATATTCTTTTAGTTTACTTACTGCTTCATAGTTGCTTTTAATTCTGGAATATACTATTTCCGCAGCAGTTGTTAGTCCTACTATCCCCGGCAAATTTTCCGTACCTGAACGAAAGCTTCTTTCCTGTCCGCCTCCGCTTATTAATGTCTTAGGATTCAAGCCTTTTTTAACATATGCAAATCCTACACCTCTGGGTCCATGTATTTTATGACCGCTGCCGGAGAGAAGATCTATGTTTGCTTTTTTTACATCTATATTAAACTTGCCATAGCTTTGAACTGCATCTACATGAAACTTTATTCTCTGACTTTTTTCTTTAATTATTTTGCCTATGTTCTCCAAGTCCTGTAATATTCCTGTCTCGTTATTCACATGCATAATACTTATCAATCGGGTATTACCATTAATTGCACTCTTTAAGGCTTCTTCGCATATTCTTCCATCTGAATTTACATCAAGAAAAGTAACCTTAATCCCCGACTTTTCCAATTCTTTAAAAGTATTTAGCACACTTGGATGTTCGATAGCCGTTGTTATAATATGATCTCCCTCACTTATAAATCCCTTTATAAGGAAATTATTGCTTTCACTTCCCCCTGAGGTAAATATTATTTCATCTCTAGTACAGTTTAAGGTCTTTGCTACTTTATCCCTACACTCATTGAGTTTTCTTTCTGCTTTTAAGCCAAGACCGTGTGCCGATGAGGGATTACCGAAAATATTTCTCATAGTATCCGCTACAGCCTCTATAACTTCGTCATAAGGTTTTGTAGTAGCTCCATTATCAAAATAGACCTCCATTAAATCACTTCCCGCAGCTTCAATTATTTTATTTTTTTATTTTCATAGTACCATCAAGTTTAAGTACCTCATTCATACTTCCTGTTCTATAACCTTGCATGTCCATTGTAACATATTTAAAGCCTATGCTTTTAAGTTCCTTAACTATTTTATTCATCAGCTCCACATCAAACAGTTTTGTCATTTCTTCCGAGCTCACTTCAATTCTTGCAATATCACCGTGGTGTCTTACTCTCAGCTGTCTAAATCCAAGATCTATTAAAAATTGCTCTGCCTTCTCAACCATTTTCAGCTTTTCTCTTGTGATTTCGTGTCCGTATGGAAATCTTGATGCCAAGCATGCAAAGGATGGTTTGTTCCAGCTCGGTATTCCCATAGCTTTAGATAAGGTTCTTATATCATTTTTTGTAAATTCAGCTTCCTTTAAAGGGCTCCTTACCCCTATCTCCTTTGCTGCATTCATTCCCGGTCTGTAGTCACCTATATCGTCATAATTTGTACCGTCAAGCAAGTTTGTTATAGCATGTTCCTGTGCAATATTTTTTACATGAGTCATGAGTTCCTTTTTGCAGTAATAGCATCTATCCGAAGGATTTTTTGAAAAACCTTCTATATCAAGTTCTTCGGAGAAAATAACTATATGCTCTGCTCCAATTCCCTCTATATATTTACATGCTTCATTAAACTCTCTTTCAGGATATGTAGAGGATCTGGCAGTTATAGCTATCACATTATCCCCAAGAACTTCTTTAGCTACAGTTAAAAGAAAAGTACTGTCTACTCCTCCTGAGTATGCTAAGGCAGCACTTCCCATTTCTTTTAGTATTCCCTTTAATTTCTCTAATTTAATCTCTAATTGATCCAAAATATATACCTCCATTCCTATTCTCATATACTAAATTACTATTTTTCAGTTAAATAACTTCTTTAGCAAAATATAATAGTTCAGTTGTATTGGTGTATAGATACTAACATGTTTGAAACCTTCATTGTTAGGCACATATTATTATACAGAATAAATGAATATCTAACAACAGCATATACTATTTTTGTTTGTATACTACCGGATATATGTCATTAATGAATTGGGGTTGTTAATAAAAATAAAAGGAAGAACCAAAATTCTTCCTTTTATTATTTATATTAAATTTTACAGTTCTCCGAACAGAGGAGTTGACAGGTATCTTTCTCCTGTATCAGGAAGAAGTACAACTATAGTTTTACCTGCATTTTCTTCTCTTTTTGCAAGTTCTGCAGCTGCATACAACGCAGCTCCTGAAGAAATTCCTACAAGTAGTCCTTCTGCCTTTGCTACATCTCTTGCTGCTTCAAAGGCATCTTCATTCTTTACTTTTATTATTTCATCTATAACTCCTGTATTTAACACATCAGGTACAAAACCTGCTCCTATACCTTGTATTTTATGCGGTCCCGGTTTCCCGCCAGACAGCACAGGTGAATCAAAAGGTTCAACAGCCACTACCTTTGCATTTGGATTTGACTTCTTTATGACTTCTCCAACTCCTGTAACAGTACCGCCTGTTCCAACTCCGGCTACAAATATGTCTACCTTGCCATCAGTGTCTCTTAATATTTCCTGTGCAGTTGTATTTCTGTGAACCTCAGGATTTGCCGGATTTGCAAACTGCTGTGGAATAAAGGAATTTGGGGTTTGTGCTGCAAGATCCTGTGCTCTCTGTATAGCACCCTTCATTCCTTCGGGACCCGGAGTCAAAACCAGCTCTGCACCTAAAGCCTTTAATAGCTTTCTTCTTTCAATACTCATGGTCTCAGGCATGGTCAATATTAACTTATAACCTCTTGCTGCAGATACAAATGCAAGACCAATTCCAGTATTACCGCTTGTAGGTTCAATTATTACCGTATTCTTATTTATTAATCCCTTTTCTTCTGCGTCCGTTATCATAGCATATGCTATTCTGTCTTTTACCGAACTCATAGGATTAAAGTATTCAAGTTTTGCTACAACAGAAGCATTCAATCCCTTTGAAGAATTATATTTTGTCAGTTCCAATAACGGAGTATTTCCAATTAAATCCGTTAAATTTTTTGCTATCCTGCTCATATTTGTTCCTCCCTATTTTTCTTTTATTTATATTATTTTTTAATAATTCCTATAGGTTTAGTTGGTTTTTCTTATACTTCTATTATATGTATGTCCTAAAAGATTGTCAATATTCCTTAGAAATTTTTTCATTAAGAGCTTTTTTTATTTTAAAATAATAGAGGCTCATGATAAACTGAACCTCTTGAAATTTTGTTGTATATTTATTTGGGATATCTGAAGTGTGCGAGCAGCTTTCCACTATTATACCATGTAAAAAGCTTATCTTCTTCCTTAGCAATTGTATTGGCATTGTGAATTATATAGGGGATGCCGTCTCTTCTTCGTTTATCGGAAACGATAGCTATGTGCTCGCAATTTTTTAATACTACTATATCTCCACCCTGCCACTGTACTAAATTATTGACTTGATTGGGGATTATATCGGTAGTAAGCGCTTGTGCATATTTCTGAAAATAGACATATTGATTTTTAACGCGTCTGAAATCTATATTTGGATCCGGCTTCCCAGCCACACTGGCATAATCAACAGTATGTTTTTTTATATCTTCGTCCATTTCATATTTAAGATTATATCCCGCATTTTTCAAAGCTCTCCATACCACATCTGTACATACACCTTCACTATCCGGAGGATAGCCTCCATCATAATATACACTCTTATACTCAGTTTTATTTTCCACTTCATTTCTGGCACCTTCAATTATATCATCCATATCCAAAATTCTGTCATTATCTTTATCTCTATCTATTTTAACTTTTTCAATAGTAAGAGGCTTTCTAACAAAATAAAACTCATCCTTATATATGATCCGGCAAACCAGGGCAAAAATAATAATTAATAAAAGTCCGCCACCTATTATTTTTTTCTTCATTTTTCCTCCCACTAAACATCGGCTTCTTATTTTAAAAAATACTCCTGTAATCAAATATAATGTAATTTTACCATAAAACCCATAAAGTAACAACGAATTATCTGAGCTGTGCTCCCTGTAGCTTAATATAGTTTACTATAGCACGCTGTCCTTCAATATCAATATTTAGCGAAGGTGATCCCGGTATGGCAGGTTCCGCCCTGTTTTCTTTAATTCTGTAGTATCCTTGTCCTAAGCCAACACAAGCGTAGCCTTCTTTAACCTGTGTACCTCCATAAGGATATAGAAAAAGTATTACTTCCTCTCCCGCTTTAACTACAGGATCTTGTTTATTGTTTTGCTGCATTATATTTATGTAATTATCCTGTGGAAGTATGTTTCCTTTCAAAATTTCTTTTACTTTAACTTGTGATGCAGTATATTTTATTTTGTTGTCCCGTATACTCATTTTTTTTTCATTGACTTCTCCTAATATTATAAGGGGTGAATCCGTTATGAGTTGCTGAATGCTTTGGACATTATAGTTCCATATGTGTTCTGCCTTAGCCCTTTCATCCGATTTTTTTATACCAGAGGAAGCCACAACTATAATGAAGGACACTATGAAGAAAACTACACTATATTTTTTTGACACATCTATCACTCCTCATAAAACTTTCCTTTGCCAATCTATTCCAATTATTTACAATTATATTACCATATATTGTAATATCTTTACAATATACACCTTCTCCCTATATAACTAACTTTTTAGAAAATTTAAAATTTTATTATTGACAACCTTAAAGTAGTGGTGTATTATACATATAAAACCAAATAAAGTTCTATCAAGAGCGGCGGAGGGACTGGCCCTGTGAAGCCCGGCAACCTGTTTAAACAAGGTGCTAATTCCAGCAGCGATGAAGCTGATAGATAGATGTAGCGTGAAGTCAACCTCTTCTATCAGAAGAGGTTTTTTTATTTTATAAATTACTGTGTTTTCAGCTTCAATCCGCTAATGTTGCAGCAAATACATTACTATTCTTATATGTTTAGTAGTATTCATTAATCAGCCAAAAGGCAAATAAATAAAAAGGGGCGTTATAAAATGAGTGAAAGAAAATTCAATTTTGACACATTACAAGTGCATGCTGGTCAGCAGGTCGACCCGGCAACAGGATCAAGAGCAGTTCCAATCTATCAAACAACTTCCTATGTATTCAACGATACTCAGCATGCCGAAGATCTTTTTGCACTTAAAGCATCAGGTAATATTTACTCAAGAATCGGAAATCCTACCGTAGGTGTTTTTGAGGAGAGAGTAGCTGCACTTGAAGGCGGAGTTGGGGCTCTTGCTACTGCATCCGGATCAGCTGCCATAACTTATTCCATATTAAACATCGCAAATGCAGGAGATGAAGTTGTAGCTGCAAGCACATTATATGGCGGTACTTACAATCTTTTCAATTCAATTCTTCCTAGACTTGGCATAAAGGTTCATTTTGTTAATCCTGATGCCCCTGAAAACTTTAGAGCAGCCATAACCGAAAAAACCAAAGCCTTATATATTGAAACAATAGGCAATCCCGGTATCAATTTAGTAGATATTTCAGCTGTAGCGGACATAGCTCATGAAAATGGAATACCTCTTATTGCTGACAATACCTTTGGAACTCCTTACCTAATAAAACCATTTGATTTTGGTGTTGATGTAGTTGTTCACTCCGCTACAAAATTTATTGGTGGTCACGGTACTTCCATAGGAGGAGTTATCGTAGATTCAGGCAAATTTGATTGGGCAAAATCCGGTAAATTCCCTGGCTTCACTACTCCTGACGCAAGCTATCATGACCTCGTATATTCAGAAGCTTTGGGCAGCGCTGCATATATAGTTAAGGCAAGAGTTCAGCTTCTTAGAGATACTGGTGCATGCTTAAGTCCATTTAATGCTTTCCTATTCCTTCAAGGACTTGAAACTTTGTCATTAAGAGTTCAAAAACACGTTGAAAACACACGAAAGGTAGTTAAATTCCTTTCAGAACATCCTTCCGTTTCATGGGTTGATTATCCTGAATTGGAAGGCAATAAATATAATGAACTTGCTAAAAAGTATTTACCAAAGGGTGCAGGTGCTATATTTACCTTTGGTATAAAGGGAGGAGTAGCTACTGCAAAGAAATTTATCGATAGCCTTGAAATTTTCTCACAGCTGGCAAACGTTGCGGATGCTAAATCTCTAGTTATACATCCGGCTACAACTACTCACTCACAGCTATCTCCTGAGGCTCAGCTTGCAGCAGGGGTTACACCTGATCAAATAAGACTTTCTATCGGAATAGAAGATGCAGATGATTTAATCTGGGATTTAAATGAAGCCCTAAAGAAAGCAATTGAGTAAGCCCACTTCCATATTTAAACCCTATAGACTAAATATGTGTTCTGCACATTTATAAACCGAGGTGTAAATATTGAGTTTGAATTCAGTTAAGCAATTTTTCTTAGAAAAAGATTTTAATATCGAAATAATGGAGCTTGAAGAGAGCAGTGCCACTGTTGATCTGGCAGCTTCAGCCATTGGAGTTGAACCTCAGTATATTGCTAAAACTTTGGCCTTCAAGACACCTGAAAAAAATATCTTGATTGTAACAAGCGGTAATGCCAAAATAGATAATAGGAAATATAAAGATTTTTTTAAAGCTAAAGCAAAAATGCTGAATGCCCAAGAAGTTATTGAAATTACGGGGCATCCCATTGGTGGTGTTTGTCCATTTGGCCTCAGGTCAAAAATGGAAATATATCTGGACAGTACATTAAAGAATTTTGAATATATCTATCCGGCAGCAGGGAGTCCCACTTGCGCAGTTAAGCTTTCAGTCAATGAGCTTGAAAGACTTACCGAAGGTGAATGGATTGATGTTTGCCAGTAGCAACATGGATTAGATTTCATTGTTTACCCTTTAGAAGTAATACTTGTTTTTACTTCTAAAGGGTATGCTCTGTCATAGAGAAACATATAAATTTAATAAGGAAGTGACGTAGTATGCCAATAAAAATACCGAATAATTTACCTGCCAGGGAAATATTGAATAGTGAAAATATATTTGTTATGGATGAAGATAGAGCCTATCATCAGGATATCCGTCCGTTAAAGATTGCCATACTTAACCTGATGCCCATTAAGGTTGCTACCGAGAATCAGCTTCTAAGGCTTCTTGGTAATACTCCTCTTCAAGTAGAAATAACTCTCCTTTACCAGGAAAGCTATAAATCTAAACATACTCCTGAGGAACATCTTCTTAATTTCTACAGCACCTTCAGTGATATAAAGGATCAGAAATTTGATGGACTTATTATAACCGGTGCTCCTGTAGAACAGATGGAATTTGAAGAAGTGGATTATTGGGAAGAACTCACCAAAATTATGGAGTGGAGCAAGCATAATGTAACTTCTACCTATCATATATGCTGGGCTGCTCAGGCAGGTCTTTATTATCATTACGGCATTCCTAAATATCCTCTCAAAGAAAAGATGTTTGGTGTTTTTCCTCATAAAATAAATCATAAAAATGAAAAACTGCTGAGAGGTTTTGACGATATCTTTTATGCTCCTCACTCTAGGCATACAGAGGTTAGAAAAGAGGACTTTGCCCATAAGAATGAGCTTCACATATTGACTGAGTCTGAGGAAAGCGGAGTTCATATAGTGAGTTCAGAAGGCGGAAAGCAGATTTTCGTAATGGGGCATTCAGAGTATGATATCAATACATTAAAGTGGGAATATGACAGAGATGTGGCTAAAGGATTGGATATAGCCATACCTAGAAATTATTATCCAAATGATGATCCTTCAAAGCCACCTATAGTTCTTTGGAGAGGCCATGCCAATTTGCTATTCTCAAATTGGCTTAACTATTATGTATATCAAGAAACCCCATATGTTTTTAAATAATGAAAACCGGCATAATTCATGCCGGTTTTTCTATAATAGATAGCTGCCTTTTAATCATTCCATTCCTGCTCTGCAGGTTTCGATCCGGTCAAAGGGTTTACTCCTCAATAACCAGATCATGGTGCAGCAGCTATAACACCATTTGCCTTAGCTGATAGATACCAATTCAAATATCTCTTTTCGTCTGTTACTTTCAATCTTCTTTATTATGCTTAACTTCTTTTTATAATTCTTTTTCTTAACTTCTGCCTTAATATTGCTATAAAATCTCTCAACAACGTAATTTATCTCTTCTCTGAATTCATCGGCGCAATTATATGGATTGGAAGGATAAAATTCAAATTCAAGATCACTATTTGTGAATTTCACTCCTTTTTCAGTTGTCTCAACGTGAATCTTAACTGTATCATTATTATATTTTAATAATCGTTTAGCCAAATTTATACTTCCGGCTTTCTCAATATCCATAGTAGTACCGCAGGAAGTGCACATAAATATTTTATTTGAAAAGCGATTTACGCGAGAATTTATTCCGCAATTAGGGCAGCAATAAAAAATATTTGTGCTGCTCACTCGAACTAAATTGGGTAATCCGCTGTGAGGTATTTTGTAGCTTAATATATTTACAAGGCAGTTATATTCAATACGATCCATCACTGGCAGACAGCTTCTACCGTTATCGTCTCTCCAACTTAGTTTATCCCCCTTATCCGCCAACTTTTCCATTATTACACGGCATTTATTTATGCCAGCTATTTGTACAAGGTTATTTGCTAGCTTATATTTATTGTTTTCATTAATGGCACCTGCTGTTACGATACTTCCCTCGGCATCCACTACGGAATAATATATGGAGTTATCTATACCTCTGGAGATGCCCATATAATTTACAGCTTCAATAGGCCTTGGTATTTCCTTAACTATATTTACAGCAAGGTAGTATTCTTCACTGCGCTTTATAAGCCTTGCAGATTTAATGATTTCAGGATTATTTGCAGCTTCTTTCAGAAAATTCTCTTGCCATTTACCGAAACATAATGGAAACAATAAGAATGTCCTTCTATTTCCTCTTTCAAAGAACGACTTCTTGTCTTTATCTATATAAAAAAGCTTTCTTTTATAAATTTTATCCGGCTTTTTTCTATTTTCATTTTTCGAATTAACCAAATAAATCTTCGCATAATATCTATCTCTTTCTTCATCGTAAAGTATACTGTAATTTCTATTAGAAGCATATCTGCAAAAATATATAGGTCTTAAAGAATGTGCTTTTATAACTAACCTGTCAATTCTTTTCTCTAAATCTTCAGTGTAACCCTTTCTGTCATATACTTGCTGCATAATGTACTTATAACGTCTCTCCTCTTCTTCCGGCGATATATACGCACATGGATACACTGTATTACAGCTTTTTATTTCTGAGTTAAGGTATTCAGCCAGGTTTCCTGAGAAATCTATCTTTATGGAATCCTTAAAAGGTTCTATGCCATACCTGTTAAGTTCCTTATCTATTTCTTTATTTATCCACTTAATAACGCTTTGACCATTATATTTTCCGAACTTATCTACATAGTTTGCTCTTATATCATCTATTTGAGTACGAGCTTTATCAAGAAGGTATTGATAAGCCTTTGTATAATTAAGCATGGCTTCATCAATAATACTGCGCTTTAACTTGCTAGGTCTATAGAGTTTTAAAGTAACAGTTCTAATACTCTTTTTCATAAATACTCTCCACTTTGAAAATTAAATTAGAAATACTCTACAGCTACAGACTTCCCCATACTTTCCAAACACTTTATCATTTCACTTACCAAATTTAATTTCATTCCAAAATTTAAGGGAAAATCCGGGTTTTGATGGGCAGGATTTATAGCTCGTCCAACGAAAAAATGAACAGAAGTACTTTCTTCAAGTAATATTTTTGCTAATCTTGAAGCTCCGTCTTGCTTATATATGTCAATAAAATCACCAATGTTGTTTTGAGCATCAGAGTATCTTTTTGCATATTCCAAAGCCTTGCTCATAGTTAAAATACCTTCTGTAGCCAAATCTATTCCTTCAATAGTGGCAGTAGGAGGCATATCCTGATCTATATAATTTAAGTTAATATTAATTTTTCTTCCGGTTTCTCTGCTAATTATTTGAGCTGTAGTACCACCGCACACTACCTTTTCTCCATCAGCTTCCAGAAATTTATCTACTACATAATTGTCCATATTCCTGTCAACAGGTGGTCCAATTAAAACATTCACGTTTTCCTTTTTTCTGATTTTAATAGTAACAACCGTAGTATCGTCACCGGGCTCATTGTCATATAAATTGCTGCAAACAGCAAGTATAAGCTTAGAAACAGCATTAGAGGTCATATTCTTCCAGTATATTCTTTCAGTATAGTTCTTTATATTATCCCATTGCCAACCAAGCTTTAAGGAGTGACCAACACCAGCATGCACAGCACCATCACTTATTAATATAAGCATATCGTCCATATTGACTTTGAATCTGCATTCATTAATAATCTTATCGTTTATAATACGCTGCTGCTTTTTCACGCTCGTATACTTGCCCTTTACAAGCCGGATTAAAGATGGATTATCAAATTCCACCAAATAACTCTCACCATTTTCAAATATTTGAAGTATAGTAAAAGTAGAGTATGCCAGACCTCTTTCCTTATTCACAGGAAGAGTATTAACAATGGTTTCAACTGCTTCATCTATATTTGCCCCCATAGACAACATAGTACCTATAATCTTGCTTGTAAGCGTAGCTAATATATTTGCCTTTACCCCGCTTCCCAGCCCATCAGCCAAAACAATAATTACAGAATCATTGTTTCTTATAATTTCAACTTTATCCCCGCAAAGTTCTTCTTTACTCCTATTTAGGCTCGAATAACTTGCATCGACGAAAATACTCACTATTCATCACCCATTTTCTTTTGTATTGAATTTTTCAAATTAGTAAGAGCTACCTTCGTTTCTGCAGTAGTCTCACCTAGCAGGCTTGCTATTTCTTGAGCAACTCTCATCTGTTTTTCTATAACCTTTTGCGCTATTTCCACAGTTTCCGAACGTACTTTATGCCTTTGCTGTCTTTTTATTTCATCCTCCGTTATATCTTTCATTATTATAAGAAGCAAATGATTTTCATTTATATATAAAATTGATTGCTCTACAGTTATATTATACTTTTCATAAAAAAACTTTTTATCAAATATATCTTCTTTACTCTCCAATACATTTTGAAAGTCAGAACAATCAAGAAGTTCCGTTATTCGTTTATTTTGTTTTTCATAATAATGCAAATCAAATAATCTTTGTGCTGCCGTGTTAGCCTCTTGAATTAGCAATTCCTCATTTACTGCAATTATGGCATTTGGAGTTGAACTCATAATTACATTTGATATGGATTCAGCTCTTGTTCTCATATATGGAAGACACATATGAACATCAGCCTTATTATTATAAACTGCTATTGCTTTTTCTCTACAGCTTTGATAACCGCAGGCACCACAATTTAGTTCATCCTCTTTTGAAAACTTGCCTGTTTTCTTCAGAATATGCCTTAGTACTGCCTCATCGGGAATTTTATTTAAATTGGATTTATCGGAAAACTTCCTTTCCATTGGAATTTTATCATTATATTTAGTATATGCAATTCCGCCTCCGGCAGACTTGCTGATATAATTTATAAGTGCCTCTCTAGCTTCAAAATATCCACCGCAGCTTGGATTAATACAAGGACCTCTTAGGCATCCACCTGAACAACTGTTCATCTCAATGAAATATCCTTTAACTTTACCATCCCGCAGTTCATTCAAGATGTCTATACATTTGTCAATACCGTCAAATTTAATAAATTTATAATTATATTTGCGTGTATTTCCAAGAGATTTTATTATTCCCCCAGGAGCAGGATAAAATCTTGAAATAATATTGTGAGTGCTCTCTTCATCATATTCTTCATTAACTTCGTCAAAAGATAATCCTTCTTCCTCCAACCAATTTTCCATTTCTTCAAAAGTAATTACAGCATCAATTAAATCATCATTTTCTCCATTTTTATATTCTTCTTTTTTTGCAAGGCATGGACCAAGAAATACAACTTTAATTCGTGGTCCGTACATATCCTTTAACATCTTTGCGTGTGCAATCATCGGTGAAACTATAGGCGCAGTTTGTGAAATTAATTCAGGGAAATATTTTTCTATGAGCAATACAATTGTTGGACAACAAGATTCTATGATATTAGGCATTTCTTTCTTAAGCAAAAGTTTATGATACTCTAAAGTTATTCTATCAGCACCAAGAGCTGTTTCTTCTGCAAAGGTAAAACCTAATTTCTTGAAAAGTTTGTATATGCTTCTTTCATCCTTAATATTAAATGCCGCAGGAAATGAAGGAGCGATGCTTAAATATACTTTAAACTTTTTCTGCAAAAATGATTTAACTTTATCAATTTCGCTATTAACACTTTTAGCATTCTGAGGGCATGCCTGCAAACATTCACCACATAAAATACATGCCTCCTCGATAATTTGTGCATGATCATCTTTTAGAGATATAGCCTTAACTGGACAACTTCTTATACATTTATAACAATTCTTGCAATTAACTTCTTTAAAATATATTGTGCTCATCATAACCCTCCAAAAAGTGGCACTTAACACAATAAAACAACACAATGCCCTATAGAGTAAAATATACAGTAATGTTGAAAATTTGTCAATTTATGCTTATGCCGGCCTCAATTCATCATATTCAGTCTCAAGCATCTCCTTACTTTTTGGTTCGGAAACTTCCATATTAAAACTGTAACACGGATATTCAATATTATAGTCTTCTACCTTGTTATGGAACACAAATCCTGTAAGCTCACACATACAAACACTCTCACCTTTTGAATCGGAACTCTTCATTTTAAAATAATTACATAATTCACAATCTAACATTTTCTATTCCTCCTTGAAATTTAAACAGCTTTAACCACCTATACTTTAAAGCTGTAAGTTTTTTATCTGCTCTATGCTTTTATATTAATACCCTAAAATAGAGTACACAACAAATTCTGAAGCGGTTTCAACAATAAAAAAAATGTTTTTTATTATTAGATACGGTATATTGAAATTCATTATTTTACCATTTAATCATATTTATTGATAATATTTTCACAAGATGCTATGCTTTCTAATGTAGGTAAAAATTAATTTTGAGGTGATATAAATGATTACAATAACGGTATGCATAGGAAGCAGCTGTCACATTAAAGGCTCCTATGATGTAGTAACAGAACTGCAAAAACTGATAAATGTAAACAATTTAGGTGATAAGGTATCAATAGAAGCATCTTTTTGTCTTGGAAATTGTACCAATCCTGTATCTGTCAAAATAAATAACGGGCCTGTGTTATCAATAAATAAAGAAAATATTAATGAATTTTTCAGTGAATATATAATAAAAGAATTGAACAAAAACTAACATAATTACCTTTATCTCTTTCATTATATATGGTGCGTATCCTTCGTATAGAAAGATTTTGTATTTGTTATTGTTAGATTATATTTACCAAGTTTATGCCTGAGAATTGAAGAAAGAAGTGATTTGATGAGAATTTTTGAAAGTGATGTTCAATCAATTAAGTATGAAGTATTGAAAGAGGTTATAAAGCTCACACTGGAAGGCAGCCAAAGTAAAAAAAGCAAAATCATTCCCAATAAGATTATTCCTGGTCCTAAGCCGAGAACTCGGTGCTGTATTTACAGAGAGCGAGCTATAATTTCCGGAAGAGTTAAAATGGCCATGGGAGGAGATAAAAAGAATAGTAATATAATTGAAGTTATAAGTGAAGCTTGTGATGAATGTCCTATTCACAGATACACTATCACAGAGGCCTGCAGAGGCTGCTTAGCACATAGATGCTCTGAAGCATGTCCTTTTGGAGCCATCTATCATGTTGATCAAAGAGCTTATATAGATACCAATAAATGTAAAGAATGTGGAAAATGCAAGGCTGCATGCCCTTATAATGCGGTTTCCGATGTAATGAGACCTTGTCAAAAGTCTTGTACTGCAAAGGCGCTTTCCTTTGACGACAATATGAAAGCAGTCATTGATAATGAGAAATGTATACAATGCGGCTCCTGTGTTTATCAATGTCCTTTTGGTGCTATCGTAGACAAGTCCTATGTAGTAGATGTTGTAAAAGCACTAAAAAAAGCAAAGTTGAGCGACAGCTTCAACATGTACGCTGTTATAGCTCCTGCAATAGCAAGTCAATTTACTTATGCTAGGATAGGACAGGTTGTAACGGGAATAAAAAAACTTGGCTTTAAAGATGTAATAGAAGTTGCTTTAGGCGCTGACATGGTAGCCCTTCACGAAACACAGGAATTCGCCGAAAGAAGTTCTGAGGGTAAAATAATGACAAGCTCCTGCTGCCCTGCTTTTGTGTCTTATATAAAAAAGAATTATCCTGAACTTGCTGATAATATTTCCTCAACTGTTTCCCCTATGATAGCAATTTCAAAACTCATTAAAAATATAGATAAAAAAGCTAAGGTTGTTTTTATAGGACCTTGCACTGCTAAAAAGGCTGAGATTAAGGAGACAGATTTAAAAGGTTATACTGATTATGTGCTTACTTTCGAAGAACTACAGGCCATGCTTGATGCCTTCGGAATTGAAATTGAAGATTGTGAAGACAGTCCTTTGAATAACGCATCCTTTTATGGCAGAATTTTTGCAAGATCAGGTGGGTTAACCGAAGCAGTGAAGAATTTAATTAATAATCAAAACCTGGATGTAGACTTTAGACCTATTAAATGTGATGGCATTCAGGAATGTGACAAAACTTTAAAGCTCATGAAATTCAATAAACTTAATGGGAACTTTATTGAAGGTATGGCCTGCATGGGAGGGTGTATAAGCGGAGCTGCATCTCTCACTCACGGCCCAAAGGATGCCAACGAGGTAGATAAGTATGGAAAGCTTGCTTTAGAACAGCATGTAGCCGATTCTCTAAGAATAATTAAAGTTGATAAAATAGACTTAAGCAGAAAACTGTGAGATAATACATACCCCTATATGAACACCGCTTTTATAATACCATTATTGACTTAAAAAGTCTAATATAGTATTATCTTAGTGAACAGATAGGAATAGTAGTTCAATGAATTCCTTCATTTTGTTTATATATAATACCTAAACATTGTAAAGAAGGTGTCCATACATGAAAATATCCACAAAAGGTAGATATGGCTTAAGGTCAATGGTAGATATAGCATTAAATTCAACAGGGGATTTCATTCCCTTGAAGCTAATTGCTGAGAGGCAGAATATATCTGAAAATTATTTGGAACAAGTTTTTTCAACGTTAAGAAAAACCGATTTGGTGAGAAGTATCCGAGGCTCTCAAGGAGGTTATTCCCTTTCGAGGGAAGCCTCTAAAATAACTGTAGGTGAAGTCTTAAGAGCCTTAGAAGGTGAACTTAGCATTACAGGAGACGACTCTAATACTTCTACATTTGAAAAGAGTGTTGAAGACTGTATAAATATAGCTGTTTGGCAGGAAGTCAACAAAAGCATCAATAAAGTTGTAGATTCTATAACCTTAGAGGACCTAGTAGATCAATACAAGAAGATGAACGGAGAATTTAACTTCGATTATATTATATAACTAACTAGGTTCTGTACTACTTTCTACGACCAGGACAGAGCTCCATTAGAGAAATACTTCTGTAGCTGAGCTCTGTCCCGATATTTTCTAAACCTAAATTTGCGGACTGTCACGATGAGTACTGGACTAAGTCCTGTATCTAGAGATATATTCTTTAAAGTCCCAAGAACCGATAAAAGCTTTGGCTGTACTGTAACCTGAGGAGTACAATTTGTTTGCTAGCTCCTTCGTTATATCAAACTGAGTAGTTTTAACTCCAAGAGTAGGTATGTCCATAGTTCGCACAGCATCTTTATCCCTTAAGTAAATTTCCTCATTCTTATCTATCATCGTGTTAACTATATCTATAGCGTATGAAACTATGTCTATCTTCCATGGGGAATTTAGACTTTTTTCTTCTTCACTTAATCTGAAACCAAAGGTAGGCCAGCGCGGTTTGCCCTTTACATCAAATATCCATACAGGAAAGTTACTCAGCAAACCTCCGTCAACAGTGAGGCTTTTATCCTCACCTTCTCCTAAAATGCCGGGTTGAAAAAAGAATGGTATCGAAATGCTCATACTGACAGCCTTTGAAATTTCAAAGCTGTCTGCATCAATTCCATACAATTTAAGATCATCCGGTATTACAAGCAGACGTCTTTTACTAATATCGGATACTATGATCTTTAATTTGTACTCTCCATTTTTTCGTACATCTCTAAAGAATAATTTTCCTTTCCGTCTCAGTAATTCTTCAATCCATGTAGCTATATAATCTGTACTGTAAAGACCTTTTTTCATAATTAAGTTAACAAGCTTAGTTATTAAGAGTTTCTTTTTTCCTTCACCATCCAACAGTTTATTATAATTCATGCTCCCTAATATCTCTCCCAGCTCTTTACCGCTATAGCCCACTGCCAATAGTGCAGCAGCTACGGCACCGGCTGACGCTCCCGCTACTCTGTTCCACTTATACCCTTCTTCTTCCAACGCAGTTATTGCTCCTGCAAGTGCTATCCCTTTAACCCCTCCGCCTTCGAACACGGCATCAGCATTCACATACATCGTCCCCAATATTATTATATATGTATGAATTTAATAAACATTAACAAACTCACATATCTATTTACTATTATATACAAAAACATTGACATGAACCACATCCCAATACTTTTTATTCTATTTATTTAACATAAAATATATAGCAGCAGCAAAGACCAAGGGAAGTGCAATAACTACTAAAGAATATATCTTTGCTTTATAATTTATGGATGATTTCTCTGTAATCCTAACTACATCTTCATCTTCACCCATAGGTCGCATAATCTCAAATTGTTCGAATTCAACAGATTCTTCAACTCTGAATTTTCTCTGCTGCGGGTATCCGCAATTGGGACAGAATTTTTCATATTCTCCTATTTCCGAGTTACATTTACTGCAAAATGCCATATTGCCTTCCTACCTCCTGCTGTATATTTTATTAATATTTTACAGTAACTAATTATGCCCATCTGAAAACTATCTAAACTGTATTTTTTTAACGTTTCATGTATTATTTATTTGTTTTCAAGTACCCCTTCAAACTGATACTATAAATCGTATAAAGCATATGAGGTGATTCTGTTGAGTACAAATGATTTTCAGATAGCTAACCGAGATGAATTTATACAATTAAATAAAAATTTTATTTATGGAATTGCCTATAATGTATGCAAGAGGCGGCTAGACTGGGAAAATGATGACGAGCTGAGTATAGCACTCATAGCCTTTAATAAAGCATGTGATACCTTCAGTGAATGTAAGGGGGACTTTTTTAGCTATGCAAAAGTTATTATTCGAAATGCTCTAATTGACTATTTCAGAAAAAACACTCAGAAACCGGTGCTTGCCTTTGACGATGATGAATCTGCATTGGATTATATAGAACATAAGGCATCTATAGATCGGTTTTCTATTCAGAATGAAAACATTCAAAGGGCAGAGGAAATAATTTTATTTACTAAAGAATTATCTCAATACGGGCTGAGCTTTAATATTCTTGCAGATTCCTGCCCTAGTCATTCGGATACGAGAGATGCTCTTCTTAATGTAGCGGCCTTATGCAGCAATAATGACAGCATTATTGCTTATATTAAGCGAAGAAAGCTTCTGCCCATTAAAGAAATCTCTCTCTTTACAAACTGTAACAAAAAAACCTTAGAAAAGTGGCGTAGATATCTGCTTGCACTAATACTCATTCTGCATAGTGATGAGTATTCTTATTTAAAATCCTATTTAAAAATTAAGGCAGGTGATTAATATGAAAAAGACCGGGCTAGTAACTGAAGTAAATAAAAACTTTGCTTGTATTTTAACTCAATCAGGAGAGTTTACCAAAGTAAAGTTTACAGATTCCGTCCCCGTATTAGGCGAAATATACTGCGGAGATATTTACCTTTCTTCAAAGCCAAGGTTATCACTTATAGCAGCAATTGTAGCTTTTATCTTACTTACCGGAAGCTTATTCAGTTATATGGTTCCTGCCTATGCAGTTACAGTAGAAATAAATCCTTCAATCAAGCTTAAAGTAAACTTATGGAATAGAATAATTAAAGCAGAAGGCCTTAACAATGATGGAAATAAATTATTAGCTAGTCTCAATTTAAGTAATATGTCTCCGGATAATGCTTTTGAAAAGTTGATAGCTGAAGCAATTCATGACAATTACATTAATGAAGACTATATTTCTATGGGTAAGTTCATAAAGGTAACTATAGAAGGAAAGAAATCCATTCCCAAAGAATTTACAGATGTTTGTCAAATACTTAAAAACAAAAACTTGAATTTTGAAATAACTTCGGAGGATAACACAATTTCTTCTTCAAGCAGTAATACAACTCCTAACTCTGACACAGATATGACTCCTAATAAATCAACTACAGATACGAAGGCTTCCAAAAACAACACTTCTGAAAATGAAGGAAAACAGTCAGAAAAAAAGGATGGCAATCCAAGTACTAACAAAACCGATAATAACGGAAATAACAAAACTAATACAAATAACGGTAAAGTCAAGCAGGAAACCCACGAGAATAGTAAAGAGAATATTGATAATAACAAGACTTCTGATGAAGGGAATGCATCTGATAAGAATGGTCCTGTAAACAGTCACTCTGACAGCAAAAAAGGTTCGGCACCTAACTCACCCGGAACAAATAATAAAAAAGAACAATTGAAGTAATACCTTTATAAATGGTAAAATTAATATACCCCAACTTAGCTTATTAAGAAGAATAACATGTCATTCTTCTTAATGGACAGGAGACACTTATCAATTGTCCCCTGTCCATTAAGTTTAGTACTATATAATTACTTAGGAGGTAAAAAATTTTGAGCATAAAATATATGATGCAAAAAAGCAAATATAAATTTATGTATGACAATAAAACCGTACTATATGATGCCTCTAAGCAATCTAAATACGAAAAAGCTTTGTCTCTTTTTGTAAAAGAACTATACATATATAATGTATCGCTTAAAAATCTGGCAAAGGAAACTCCGCGTCCGATTATTAAAAACGAACTGCTTAACATAGCTGCTATTTGCCTAGAGGAAGAAGTTATTGCAAAATCTATGAAGCTAAAAAGATCCATTCCCATAAAACACCTTAGTTCTTTTACTGGAAAATCCCAAAAATTCTTTGAGAAATGGCAATATTACATATTGGCATATTTCATTTTATTAAGCAATGAAAATTATAGCTCTATTATCTCATATTTAAATATTCAAGAAACCGCTAACTCCCTTGACAGAAAAAACACTGACAATACTTCAAATACTATAAGTGGACAAACATCCTCCGCCTCTCGTGAGCTTACAGGAATAGTTTTGAAGTGTAGAAAAAAGACGTGTTATATTCTTACAGCCTATGGTGACTTTCAGGCTATCAGTACAACTGAGAGTAAAACTATAGGAGAACTATGTACCGGCAAAAAAACAAAGGAACATAATCTATATAATACTCCGTTAAAAGTTGCAATACTGGCATTTATTTTTGTGCTAGTGGTTGGCTTCTATTCGTATATACACACCGAAAGAATTATAATAATTAAGTCAAGCTTTAATATAAAATTGGAAGTTAACAGATGGAATAGAATTATAGATATTACAGGCTTGAATGGAAATGGAGCTGATATTGAGCATTCCGTTAAGTTATTTAATCGTCCTTTAGATTCGGCTATTACTTCTATTTTAAACGAAGGAATGAATCAAAAATACATAAGTGAAAATAGCTCTGTAAATATATATATAAGCGGCAATGATAATACACCAAATTTAGCAGCTACGGAAAAATTCATTTCCGATAAGAAGCTTAAGGCAATAATCAACAATGATGGTTCTGCTATTAACGGAGATAAATAAAAAGTCGGCACTGCCGACTTTTTATAGTCCAAGTAGATTATCAATAGCCTTAACATCAAATCCCTTTACAATATCATCTCCGATTTTTATTACAGGTACACTCATAAACCCTAAAGCCATGAGTTCTTTTCTATATTCGGCATTTGTGACATTTCTTTCTTCGTACTCTATTCCGTTCTCTTTTAGATAATCCTTTGCAGCCACACAATATGGACAAGAATTTGAAGTATATACAATAACATCAGCCATAGTTTACTCCTCCTTATAATTGTTTCATGAATCATCACTGATTGACAGATTCATTACAATTTCTTTACATACCCCTATAAGGTATACATCAATTATAATATTTTTCATCTATTATTTCAAGCAGCTGCTAAAGGTTTAATTTTCCACTCTTTAAAACAATAAGTCTTAGGATAAGCTTGGAACATACTTGAATGTATTGTATAATATTATGGAAAAATCCATAATATTAAGCCATGAGGTGACACAGATGCATAATAGGAAAACTGTAATAGTACATAGCGAGAAATCAGATATGCTAAGAATAAATAAATTTTTAGGAGAAAGTGGCTTTTGTTCCAGAAGAGAAGCCGACAGCCTCATTGAACAAGGTAGAGTAACCGTAAATGGCAGCATTGCAGAACAAGGTATGAAAATTACTAAATCCGACGAAATAAGAGTTGACGGCAAGTTAATAAGCATAAAAAATGGTCTCGTATATATAGCCTTGAATAAACCTGTAGGCATAACTTGCACTACGGAGCATGGAGTGGAAGGAAATATAGTTGATTTTATTAACTATCCCGTAAGGATATTCCCTATCGGAAGACTGGATAAAGATTCAGAAGGCCTGATTTTTTTAACTAATGATGGGGATATTGTAAATAAAATACTTCGTGCCGGCAATAATCATGAAAAAGAATATGTGGTAACCGTTGATAAACCCATAACTCAAGATTTTATAAGTGCAATGAGTTCAGGCGTAAGAATTCTAGGTACAGTAACAAAAAAATGCATAGTTAAAAGAGAAGGAATAAATGTTTTCAGAATTACTCTTACCCAAGGTCTGAACAGACAAATAAGAAGAATGTGTGATGCATTGGGATACAGAGTCATTAAATTGAAAAGAGTACGAATAATGAATGTTAAGCTTGAAAATCTGGCTACAGGCAAATGGAGACATCTCTCAATTGAAGAGCTTAAGGAAATAAACAGACTTATTATAAGTTCAGTAAAAACAAAAGAGGCTTCAAAATTATAGAAAGCCTCTTTTTATATATACTCAAAAATTTTAATTTCCCTTTTACATTTATCTAATATAACTAACCTTTCTTCAATATGCTGTAAAGGCCCCTTTACTTGCTCGGCATTTGTAACATTGCTTTTATATTGACTTCTGCTATGATATTCTCCATATATAAATGCGGCTGCAATACCTATGATAATAAGCACACCAACACCCAACAGCATAATCTTTTCATACCTTTTATTCATAGATATATACCCCTTTTCTACGAAAATTAAAGTCTACTAAGATTATGCACAAACTACTTGCATTTTATGCATAAGTTTGTGGATTGCATGTGACTTTTAAGTAATATCAATTATCTTTAACAAGCATAATTACAAATTATACCACTATTTTAAGCTGTATTTTAATTTTATTTTATTCTTCTGAATTTGTCCACATTATTCACAAAATGCCTGTGTATAACTTGTGAAGCATATGTTCATTATTTAGCGTTATCTGCAATATAAAGTTACATATTGGAAATATATGTTTCTACAGCTTCATAAACATCCACATTGTCCACATAATTGCTTATATGCTGTGCATAACTTTATTTCAGTCTTCCTTTTATAATTAAACGATGAGTTGCTATACGTATAGGTGTACATGTTACTAAGGTTATAGTGGCATCATCGGTTGGATTTAGCACCGAAACCTCTGATGGTTCAACAGTTTTCTTTTCATATATCTCATAGGTAAACTCTCCTTTTTGAGTTCTTACCTTTATTATATCCCCCTTGTCCAACTCATCAGCTCGATTGAAATACTCGCTGTATGTATAACTTCTATGTCCAGCCACGCAAAAATTTCCTTTTTGTCCAGGCATTCCAGTACCCTCAAAATGACCCACTGCATATTTTAATGCCTCAGAAGAAGTTCCCTCCACCACAGCTACAGTTATATTTATTTTTGGTATTTCAAGTATTGCTATTGCCTTGTCATTTACTGTTCCCGGTCTTGAAGGATCATCAGACGCATCACCCGTAGCACTAGTATCTCCACCGCCTGAATTCTCACCATTTCCTATTTGCTGCATACTCTTCTCAAAATTCTCAATCATCTTCTGCTGTTTTCTTTCAGTACTGTATCTCATGTATAGAGCCGAACAAATTATTATAACACCGATTATCATCAACATTAATCCAAAAATACGCCATTTTTTCATACCATAGTCCTCCTTACATATATGTTATTAATATTATAGCATAAACAATATTAATCATAGTTGTTAAAAATCAAAGAAAATAATTGTCATAGCTCTTAACAATTATAATTATTTATGTTATTATAATTGTAGAGGGATATATTTCTTCATTAAAAGGTTTACATAAATGCTATGACCAACCCTATATTTAATAAAAAGGAGTGGCCCATATGATAAATAGTAAAGTAATATATGTAGACTTCAGAAATAGATCGAAGAAAAATTCAGTTATCTGCAAAAATCAGGGGATATTAATAAGATTATATAGAAACTTTAGAAAATTATTTCATTTTTCTTACAGCAAAAAACCTTCCGGTGAGGTTTTTAATTTTAAGAAAACAATGTAAACGTTAACCCTCTAAATATAATCCTTTAAGGCCTTCGCCGCATTTGGCGAAGGCCCCTTTTTATGCTGTTAAGCTTTAGGTTCTGAATACTACTTCTTCTCTATTAAACATAAATCTAGCCAATACTATGGAAACCAAAATATAAACTATTGTCCATCCTACAGTTATACCTATATGTAATGGATTATATATTCCCGATATAACTTCCTTAAGAACACAAACGGCATTTGCCAGCGGAATGTGGAAATAAGATGTAGCTATATTCTTTGCATCCAACATATAAGTCGCATATATTGGTATTATCGCAATTATAGTCAGCGGAGAAAGATAAGTCTGAGCTTCCTTGAAGGAACGTGCATATATGCTAATAGAAAGCTCCAAAGCTCCAAATACCATAGTTGTGAGCACTACTACAGCACCGATTACTATCAAAGCCTTCGGTTCTAAGCCTAAGGAACCTGTAGACCCTTGGGACCCCATGCTTGAAAACATACCGTTCTTTTGAGTCATGGCAATATACATACCTGCCAATGACGCCACAGAAGTAATTAGTCCCATGACTGTTATCGCCAGGAACTTTCCCCACAGCAGCGACATTCTGTTAGCTTGAGTAGTAAGAAGAGGTTCCAAAGTCCCTCTTTCCTTCTCACCTGCTCCAAGATCTGTAGCCGCAGGAAGAGGTCCGGTTACGCAGTAAATTATTAGCAGTAATGGCAGCATCATTGAAAGCAGCATTGTTGCAGTACCGTCACTTTCCTTCTGGGCAGTCTGCTCCTTTATTTGAATAGGACTTAATATCTTTACGTCTATATTTTTGGCTGCAAGCCTTTGAGCCACGATATTTTTCGAGTAACTTTCCACTAGTGCATCTATCTTTGACATAGCTATTCCTGACTGCTGACTTGAATTGTCATATACCAAAGTTATTGGAGCCGTATCTCCTCCTTCAACTGCCTTGTCAAATTCGGAGTCAATGAGAACAGCAAGCAGTATTTTTCCATCCTTTACATCTTGCTCTGCATTATCAGTAGAAACTATGTTAATATTCTTTTGTTCCTTTAAATATTTTTGTAATGAGCTTTCTCCCTTGTCAACTATGGCAATTTTTAAATTTTTTTCTACAGATTCGCTTGCGCTATTTATGCTTTTACCGAGTACCATTGATAATATAGGGAAAAGCAGCAGCGGAATCAGTATACTCATTATCACTGTCTTTTTATCCCTAAAGGTATCCATAAGCTCCTTCTTTACTACAAGAAAGATTGTACTATTCATTTTTATCACCTACCAATTGCATGAATATTTCTTCAAGATTATCATTGCTGTATGTGTGCTTAAGCTGTTCTGTTGTACCTTCGGCCACAATCTTTCCCTTATGTATTATTACAATTCTGTCACACAATTTTTCTACCTCTGCCATAGAATGACTGGAAAAAATTATCGCCTTTCCTTCCGACTTACATTGTAATATAAAGTCTTGCACGATTCTAGCCGCAGTTACATCCAAACCTGCTGTAGGCTCATCAAATAGCATTACTGAAGGATTGTGAACAATAGACCTTGCTATTGCCACCTTTTGCTTCATACCTCTTGAAAATTTACCAACTCTTCTTGTTATATACTCTTCCATTCCTAATGTGCTTGAAAGCTTATCAATATTTTTATCAGCTTCCTCCTTAGACATTCCGTTTAATTGAGCAAAATATCTTATATTTTCTTTCCCGCTCAATCTGTCATATAAGCCTACTTCTCCACCGAACAGTATACCTATATTCCCTCTAACCTTGGAAGGCTCTTCAATAATGTCATGTCCATTTATTTTGGCAGTTCCCCCCGTAGGCTTTAACATAGTAGCAAGCATTCTTAAAGTAGTAGTCTTCCCTGCTCCGTTTTCACCTAATAAGCCCAATATCTCTCCATCCTGTACTTTAAAACTTATTTGGTCTACAGCTTGCACCTTTTTAAAGCCTTTACTTAGTTTCATCACCTCAATCATAATACTTCTCCTTTCATACGATGTAAAATTACCCACTTTATATAATACCTTACATTATGAAATATTTCTACATAATCTTCAACAGTTTTTCCAAAGTGCTAAATTTAAATGTAAACTCACACATGTATATGATACAATAAATAACAAAGTATTAATAACGGCATATTATTATGCTTTCAAAGGAGCTAAACAAATGAGAGTTGGCATGGGATATGATGTTCACCGTTTAGTTAAGGACAGACCGCTCATTATGGGTGGAGTAACCATTCCTTATGAGAAGGGGCTGCTTGGTCATTCAGACGCAGATGTACTTTTGCATGCAATTATGGACAGTATTTTAGGTGCTGCTGCTCTTGGCGATATAGGCAGGCATTTTCCGGATACGGATGCAAAATATGAAGGGATATCGAGTCTTGCACTTTTAAAATATGTGGCACAACTTATTTCCCAAAATGGATATCACATTATAAATATTGATTCTACAATAATTGCTCAAAAACCAAAAATGTCTCCTTATATCCTACAGATGAGAGAAAACATAAGCGATGCCCTTAACCTTCCTATAGACGCCATTAATGTAAAAGCCACCACGGAAGAAGGGTTGGGTTTTACAGGCAGCGGTGAAGGTATATCGGCTCAATGCATATGTCTTATTGAACGTTGACATAAAAAATTAAATACTTATTAAAATTTATAGAGATCCGACTTTGCCGAATCTCTATAACTATTCTCATATATAACTTGTCCATTTTTATAGCTTTAAATTAATCAGATTATCTAAGTTATTCTTGATTTTATTAAGCATATCCTGTGCATCTCCCATGGTGCCGCTATCCGCAAGCTTTACAGTATTATCCGATATTGCCACAATGGAGTTAAGATAATTGGCATAGTTGTTATGAAAGCTGTCAAATCCGGGTGTATGCTTGAGCAGTTTAAATTCATCCTGATACTTATGAAGATTCTCATTTTCCTTTTTTAAAGTATCCGCCGAAGCTTTATCTATATTTTTGCCTTCTATAACCTTTTTAATATTTCCTGCGGAAGTATTTATTTCCCCTGTGAGCTTTGCAACATCTCGTCCATATTTTATATTCATAACATAGTCATTAAATACCTGTGCAGGTGAACGGCCATTTACAACTACATTGTAAACACCTATGCCTATAAATATCGCAAGTATTAAAAGTACCAGCTTAACGGCCTTTTTTATTAGGGATATGACTAAAATTATAACAGCAAGTATAACCAGTCCCAATATTATGTAGCTTTTAATCATGTTTATCCTCCTTATAACGTATGAATCAAATTATTCCATGTTCACACTATCCTACAACAATTATATTATACATATGGTTCAAAGTTCAATATGTAACTTATGCACGCCCTTGATGCCTTACGGATAGCCACTAAGGTCATGCACAAGAAAGCTTCAAGCCTTTGACTATAGCTTTGACACATGTGGATTATCTTTTATATAGAATCTCCAGGGATAGTATCTTGCCTCTTCAGAGTAATCAATATTTATTCTAGTAGTATGGATTATGTCAAAATTTTCTGTATAACCTTCGTCTGAACCTATGAATAGCTCTTCTCCGCATATATCCGTGCCATTTTGTTCTACAGTAATTCCTAAAGCTCTGCATAACTTAGC